>NZ_MUFL01000026.1:0-42476 GCF_001995355.1 Salinivibrio sp. PR919
GAATACACGTACGAGAATGGCACCATCACCTGGACAGAAACCGTGGCCGAGGGCGAGAGCATCAAAGTGGATGCGACGCAGACCGACCGCTACGGCAACGTGTCGAAGGAAGGCAGCGACAACGCGACCGTCGATACTCAGTATGGTGGTGAAGATGGCGAAGATCCTAGTGATATACGTTTACCTAATATTGTCATCACGGACAGCACAGCTAACGACAATGATGATGTGATCACAAATTCAGAGACGGCTGAAATAACAATCGATTTTGGTGAAGGGGTAACGGCTGGAAGCAGTACGATTGTCTTGCGAGATAGTTCAGGCAATGATCCAGATGTTGAACTGCAACTGGTCTGGGATAATAACGGTCCACGTATTAACGTCATCAGTGGAGAGCTTGACGCAAATGCGCTTACTCTTTCTGGACAGAATGGCCTGTTTACCATCAGTGGTATTGATGTCAGTAATCTGCAAGATGGCGGCATTGACGCGTTTGCATCATTTATCGACCAAGATGGTAACGTCGCCACGAATGTAAACGGTGGTCAATGGTTCGATGATTCAGTTGTGAAAAGTTTCGCGCCTGTGATTACCATTGGCTCGGGTGTCAACGTGTCCGAAGAGGGGCTGGAAGGTGGGAACGCCGACAGTTCTCCAACGGGTTCCGATACGACCAATAGCACATCGGTGTCGGGCGAGTTCGCTGTGACGGGAGGCGTGGGTAATGTGACCGTCGCACTTGCCGGCGGCAGCGGTTTGACCTCTAACGGTGAAGCGGTAGCTTGGACATGGGATGCATCTACAAATCGCTTAATCGGGTATACGAGCACCACAAACCCTGTTGTTTCTATTGCGCTCAATGAGCCTACTCCCGGAAACGAAGTATGGACTTATGACGTTGAGTTGCATGGATCGCTCGATCATTCAGACCCAGAGACAGAAGATACACTCGCGCTTCCTATCAATGTTGTTGTGAGTGATGACAACCATACGGGCTTGAGTAAGCCGTTGAGTGTCACTATTGAGGATGATAGCCCTGAAACGACAGCGGCAGAGGCTATTCCTGTCGAGTTGCAAGACATCCCAGATGTACTTACTGGCAAAGTCTCGTTTACTGGGCAAAGTTCGGGAGATAGTGTCACCTTTGGTGATGTTACGGTGACCGCGCTCGGGTTTGCGAATGATTACAACACACAACTTGAATACGATAAGGTGAATCTATCGTCTGATGGTATCGGTGTTGATAGCGGGTCTTCGCCTACTCCTTGGCCATGGCCAAGTAATCCTGACGAACACGGTCATCCGTTGTCCAATGAGATCGAATATCGCATCACGGAAACAGGCCAAGGTGTGTCTGAGCAGCTCATTTTCTCATTAAATGGCAAAGTGGCTTACGGCGCTCAAATTGAGTTCTCAAAAATGTATGGCGGAGAGCTCGAGTCAGGCATTGTGCGCTTCTATCGTGATGGGCAGCTTATTGCTGAAAAGGCATTCACCTCCGATGAAGCCAGTGGTGACTATGCGAAGAACTTTGATATTCAGGAAGGTGGCTTTGACCAAATTACTATTGAGGCCACTGACAATGGAAACCGAAATGGCCCAGATAATAGTGACCTAACCGTCAAGTCAATAACTTTCACAGGCGCATCTGATCAACAAGCGATTGCTATTGCTGATGGCACATTGCAATACCATGCTGGCGCCGATGGACTCGGCTCGCTCAAGCTCACAGGTGTTGAGGATGGATTGCGCACCGCTGAAGGGTTAGCTATTACAACCCGTTTTGATGGCAATAATCGCCTCATCGCTACTGATGAAAACGGAGCATTGGTCTTTGAAGTTCAGTTGACCCCTGCGACAGGTAAATGGGAGTTCTATCAATATCAAGTCGTACAAACGCCAGAAGGTGATGCCGATATCGACTTCTCATACCAGGTTACGGATGGCGATGGTGATTCGGCAACGGGTGAATTTTCTGTTCAGCCAGCAAACGTGCCTGAGCCCCAAAATCATTCGATAGAAACCGGTAATGGTGTCGATCAAATTGATATGTTGCAGAGTGCAGACAGTGGCTGGTTAGCACTGAATGTCGGTTTAAGTGGGTCTGAAAAAGTCGTCATTAACGACGAAAGTTTTACTATTGGTGGACCTGAGAATCATCGGATGTCAGAGTTTGTCTCTGACTGGCGGGTGACGGATAATCATGTCATTGATGCAGGAGGTGGCAATGATGATATCCGTGGTGGTGAAGGTGACGATGTCCTAATCGGTGGTCGTGGCAGCGATATGCTGACCGGCTCTGATGGCGCGGATACTTTCTCTTGGTCGATGGCCGATGTGAACTCACAAAATGGTCATGAATATACCGACACGGTCAGTGACTTCTCGGCAGAAGATACCTTAAACCTGAATGACTTGTTCAAAGGTGATTCTGTTAACGGCGAGTTCAGTCGTTTTAGTGTTACGGTCAGTGATGATAACGACAATGACGGTAAAGTCGATGTAACGTTGAAGTTCGATTATCACAACAGGCAAGATGCTGATCAGACCATTGAGCTGAGCAATGTCAAAATGGAAGGAGGAACGGTCGTGATCAACACGCTGATTGATGGCGAAAGAGGGGCATTAACGATCGATAAGCATAGCGATGGTTCAATCTCAGTAACGTCAAATCATGATGCACTGGATGATATTCGGATCGATACCGACTGGTAATCCCTACCAGGCAGCGGCTATCATGTCGCTGCCTGCTCATTTTCGGTCAAAAGAGAGACGTAAGTGACTGACCCTTCTAACAATAGTCAAACTGCACAATGGCGAATTGCGCCCGGTGAGCAACCCACAGACGATCCTTTGCTTGATTGCTTAGTGTTATTGACTGAGCACTATGGCACCCCTTGCTCTGGTGATGCGTTAGTCGCAGGCTTACCGATGACCAATGCCTTGCTTACCCCAGACATGTTTCCACAAGCCGCGGGTCGAGCGGGTCTGGCTGCTCGGTTGTCTCGACGTAATCTGGATAATGTCGGCGCTCTATTGTTGCCCTGTGTCCTGTTGCTCTCTGACCAAAAAGCCTGTGTATTGCGTGAAATAGATAGTGATGCGGGCACGGCACTTATTCAACTGCCTGAAAATTCAGGCGAAGAGACCATTGCGCTTGAGGCGCTTGAGGCCATGTACGTTGGTTACTGTTTTCTGATTAAACGTCAGTATCGCGGTGATCAGTCTGTGGATCTGCATTTGCACGACACCAAGATCCACTGGTTTTGGCAGACGGTAAAAGACGCGGCACCTATCTATCGAGATGCGTTACTAGCCTCCATCTTGGTAAACCTTTTTGCGCTTGTCTCTCCTTTATTTGTCATGAATGTCTATGACAAAGTGGTTCCTAACCTTGCGTTTGAGTCTCTGTGGGTGCTCGCAAGCGGTGCGACGCTAGCGTATTGTTTTGACTTTTTAATGCGAAAACTTCGCTCTTACATGATTGATGTTGCGGGGAAAAAAGTCGATATCATTGTGTCATCTCGTTTATTTGCGCGGCTGATGGGAACCCCTTTGGTCAATCGAGGAGCCAGTGTGGGAGCAACCGCAAAACAGCTCGGTGAGTTTGATGCTGTGCGAGATATGTTGACCTCAGCCACGATAACCACGCTTGTCGATCTTCCCTTTGCGGTATTTTTTATTACGGTGATTTATCTCGTTGCAGGGGATTTAGCGATAGTGCCGGTGCTTGCAGGCTTTATCATATTGGCTTACACCATTTCGGTTCAGCCCAAACTAAAAGCGGCCATCGAAGAGAGCAACAAGTATGCATCAGAGCGACACGGACATTTAATTGAGAGCCTCTCGGCGCTAGAGGGGATCAAGTCCAATGTTGCTGAAGGTATTGTGCAGCGTAGCTGGCAACAAATGACTGCACACACGGCCAACTGGAACTTTAAAGTTAAGCAAATCACCAACAGCATCTCCTATACCGCGACATTTGTGACCCAAATGATGGCTATCGCGGTGGTGATTTTAGGGGTGTATCGTGTTGCTGATGGTGATATTTCCATGGGCGGAATTATTGCCGCGGTGATGCTTTCAAGCCGCGCCGTGTCGCCGATGGCACAGATGGCGAGCCTGCTCAGTCGCTGGAATCAAACCAGTTCCTCGCTTCGTCAGCTTAATGCCATGATGGAGCAAGAAGATGAGTTTGCAGAAAAAGGCCATCTCGTTAGTCGCAAACGCTTAAAAGGTGAGATCAGTGCTGACAACTTGGCGTTTAATTACCCCGAATCAGAGCGTCCAGCGCTCTATCCATTAAACTTCCGTGTTCAGCCTGGGGAAGTCATTGCTATTTTGGGTAAAAACGGCTCAGGGAAAACAACCTTACTCAAACTATTAGCTGGCCTATTTCAGCCGCAGCAAGGGAGCTTACGCTTTGATGGCGTTGATAGCCGGCAAATACACCCCGCTGATCTGCGTCGAAACGTCGGGTATCTCGCACAGGATGTGGCCCTGTTTCATGGCACTATCCGTGAAAACATAATGTTTGGTACGCGGCAAGTGACTGAGCACCAATTGATGCGTGCCGTGCAGCTTTCTGGTGTGAGCCTATTTACCGCCCAAGATCATGAAGGGCTAGACAAACAAGTCGGTGAGCGAGGCGAGCGGCTGTCCCGAGGTCAACGCCAAGCGGTCTCCTTAGCAAGAGCGCTGCTCAATGAGCCACCGATGTTGATTATGGATGAGCCGACTGCAAGCCTAGATGCCCATGCTGAAAACCAGTTCATTAAAGCCATGCAGGTGGCGGCGCGTGGGCGAACACTGATCATGGTGACGCATAATATGGCGCTGCTCAAACTGGCTAAGCGTGTGATTGTGATGGATAAAGGGCGCGTGGTCATGGATGGACCCAGAGATCAGGTGCTCAGTAAGCTCAATAAAGGAAATGCATCATGATCAAGCGGTTAATTAAAAAAGACCGTCATACCGATCTAGATATGATCGATGATGTCTATGGGGCGATGATGACAGATGCACCATTGCGTTATCGCGCGGTGGTATGGGGAGCACTCCTGTTGGTCGCGAGTTT
Source organism: Salinivibrio sp. PR919 (assembly GCF_001995355.1). Lineage (NCBI taxonomy): Bacteria > Pseudomonadati > Pseudomonadota > Gammaproteobacteria > Vibrionales > Vibrionaceae > Salinivibrio > Salinivibrio sp. PR919. Next base: position 5,078 of record NZ_MUFL01000026.1, read on the forward strand.
TATCGTTTGGGCGTCTTTTGCTGAGCTGGATCGCGTTACTCGTGGCAGTGGTAAAGTGATCCCGTCGTCTCATGTTCAGCTGATTCAAAGCTTGGATGGAGGGATCCTTCAGGCCATGTTCGTTGATGAAGGCCAGCTCGTCGAGAAGGGCATGCCGTTGGCGCGGATTGATGATACCCGATTCCGCTCTGATCTTGCTCAACAAGAGCAAGAAGTGGATAGCCTTCGTGCGGCGGTGACTCGGATGTATCACGAGCTCGATAGCGTATCGCTATTGCCCGCTAGCCAGCCTTGGCAACAGCAAATTGTGATTGAACCCAGAACGATCACTTTCCCCGATACCCTCACCAGCCGAAAACCCAATTTGGTGGCTCGCCAAAAGTCTGAATATCGCAGCCGATTAGATAGCTTGAGTAACCAGTTAGAGATACAGGCACGCCAGATTGTCCAAAAAGGCCAAGAGCTTCAAGAAGTCGCCTCGAAGATCAAAACGCTTAACAATAGCATGACGATTATGCAACGTGAGATCAATATCACACGTCCACTGGTCGAAAAGCGCATTGTCTCAGAAGTGGAACTTCTCAAACTCCAGCGACAGATCAATGATATGGAAGGTGAGTTAACAAACCTGAAGCTGTCCCGACCTAAAATCAAAGCAGCGTTGGATGAGGCAATACTAAAACGACGAGAAGCAGCACTTCAGTTTATCAGCGAAACACGTGGCAAGCTGAGCGAAATGGAAGCACGGCTGTCTCGGTTGACGGAAGCGACCGTTGGTGCGCAAGACAAAGTGGATAAAGCGGTGATTACCTCACCGGTGAACGGCACGGTAAAGACGGTGCATATCAATACCCTCGGTGGTGTGGTGCAACCCGGTGAAGACGTGATTGAAATTGTCCCTACCGAAGACCAATTACTGGTTGAGGTGAAAATCTTGCCAAAAGATATCGCCTTTTTGCATCCCGGCTTACCTGCTGTCGTGAAAGTCACAGCCTATGATTTTACCCGTTACGGCGGATTGGACGGGACTGTCGAGCACATTAGCGCCGACACAACGCAAGATGAAGAAGGCAACAGTTTTTACTTAGTGAGAATACGCACGGATTCTTCCCATCTCACTAAGAAAGATGGGACCCCAATGCCCATCATACCAGGCATGTTAACGTCAGTGGATATTATAACCGGCAAGCGGACGGTGATTGAGTACTTACTTAACCCGATACTGCGAGCAAAAGAAAATGCGCTCCGCGAGCGCTAATTAAAAATAGGAGAAACAACATGCTGCACTTACCACACGTGGTATTTAAAAAGCGTGTGACTGCCATAGCCTTGATGTTAGGGCTAAGTTCGCCTGCTGTTTTATCACAGACACTGGAGCAAGCGGTCGCCCAGTCGCTCGAATCACACCCTCAGATCCGCCAAGCGTTTGCCCGCTATAAAGCCAGTGAGCAAGCCATTGATCAAGCGAAAGCCGGTTATTATCCCAAGCTCGATGCGACGGCGGGGATCGGTTGGGAGCGTACCGACTCTCCCGCGACACGGCGTGATACCACCACCGATGATGAAGTGGACCTAACGCGTCGTGAGCTGGGTGTCTCTCTTCAGCAAATGCTATTTGACGGTTTTCGTACCCAAAACGAAGTCGATCGCACCCAAAACGAAGCGACGGCGGAGCAGTGGGCAATGGTCGCTACTGCCGAGGATAAAGCCTTAGAGGTCTCTCGCGTTTACCTTGATGTGTTGGTTGCAGAGCAAGTGGTGACCTTGGCAGAGAAGAACTTACAAAACCACCAAGAAATCTATGATGCTATTGCGGAGAGCAATGCGGGCGGATTTGCTAAAGCCAGTGACCTCTCTCAAGTTACTGGGCGTTTAGCGAGAGCCAATGCAAACCTGATGTCAGCTCGTAACAATCTTGCTGATGCACAAAGTCGCTTTACCAAAATGGTTGGCGAGTCTCCAGAAGCATTGCGTCTGCCGATGCCTGATGCTGAGTTGCTGCCGCGTACGCTTGAAGCCATGCTGGATATTGCCCTCGAACAGCATCCACGTATTCATGCTGCGCAATCCGATATTGCGGCGGCCAATGCCGCGCGAGATGGTTCGCGCGCTGCGTATTTGCCGACTTTAAATGTCGAAGTGGCGGCAAATTGGAACGAAAACGTCGGTGGGGAAGATGGGGCGGGCCCGCCTGACGTGGGCCCAGAGAACAATAACGTCCAAGCGATGTTACGCATGCGCTATAACCTGTTTAATGGGGGGGCGGATCGAGCGCGTGAACGGCAAACGGCGTATCAAACCATTGAAGCGCGAGAGATTAATGAAATGACGCATCGGGATGTGATTGAAGGGGCAACCCTTGCTTGGAACGCGCGTACGTACCTTGAGCAGCAACGTGACTTTATGCGTCAACATGTTGAGGCGGCCACCGATACCCGCGATGCTTACCGTGAGGAGTTTCGCCTAAATGCACGAACGTTGCTGGATGTATTGGACTCTCAGAACGAGCTTTTTGAGGCACGTCGTGAATACTTGAGCAAAGAGGCGGATGAGCTTTACGCGCAATACCGAATTTTAAATGCAACCGGTCGTCTTTTAGCGTCATTGCGTGTTGATACCCCTGCTATTTGGAATACTGCGTCACTGAAGCAGGAGGACAGCCAATGAAACAGTTTTATATCGCGGGATTAGCCGTCATGCTTCTTGCCGGCTGTGCACCGCAAGCGGTGGATACAATGCCAACCACCATTGCGCAAAGCCAAGATTTGAGCGACGCCGACTACGATGGTGTGATTTCTGCCCGTGAGCAATGCGAGCAAACGCCAAACGGCGCCTTGGTTGATAACAACGGCTGTCCTGAGCAATTGCAAACCAGTGAGTCGTTCGAGTTAAACGTGCGTTTTGACACGGATTCCGCTGATGTGGATGTCTCACAATATGGCGATATCCAAACCTTAGCTGACTTTATGCAGCGCTACCCGAATACTCAGGTGGTGATTGAGGGGCATGCCAGTAAAGTGGGTTCGGCAGAGTACAACCTCGCACTCTCACAACGTCGTGCTCAAGCCATTGCGGACGTATTGACGCGACAGTTTGCGATTCCTGCTGCGCGTATTGAGGCTATCGGCTATGGTGAGTCGCGTCCGTTGATTGACCAAGAAAACGACTACGCTAATGAAGTGAACCGAAGAGTGATTGCTCATGTTACCGGTGAGCATGGCTCAACCCATATGCGCTGGACAATTTATTCTTCAGAGCAGACGCCTTAGAGAATGATCTAAAAGAGAAAGCATGACATTACATCAACGTGTTGTCCTGTTTGTTGTCGCCGCCGCTTTGCTAACTGCGTTAGCGACGGCGGCGGTCGCTTTTCAGCTCGGTATAACCCAACTGAAAAGTGAACAGCAACAGCAAGTCAGTTTACTCAGTGCAGCGATAGCCGAGGCACTGCCACCTATTATTGAGCAAAGCGACAACGAGCGGCTCAATCAGCTCGTGGCGCATTTTATGGCGGCTCCCCAAGTTAAGTCGGTATCGGTGATGCCGATGCTTTCTGGTCAACGACAGCTTTGGCAGGCGGATGCAAGAGCGATCGCAACGCCTAGTTGGTTTGTGCATTTATCTGGCATTGAGTCAGCGTCGAAAACGGTATCAGTCAGTAATGGCTGGACCCAATTGGCCAGGGTCACGGTGGCGGTCAGCCCACTCCCTGCCGTTGAGGCGCTTTGGAATCGCATGTCGCAACTGGTGACGCTGCTAGCGGCCATGTGTGCGGTGATCCCTTTTGCCGCATCCTTCATGTTTAGGCGCGTGACTACTCCTTTGGCGGAACTGGATACGCGCTTAAACGCGTTAGGGCGAGGTGATTATCAACCCGCTAAGTCGAGAACCCGCGTTAAGGATCTGCAAGCCTTGTTGCAGGCATTTAACCTCGCGGGTCAGCAGGTAGCTCGGGTCCACAAAAGTCAGCAAGAAGAGCTATCGCGTTTACGCGATAAATTGATGATCGATCCCGTCTCTCGTTTACCGAATCGAGGCTACTTCCAACATCAGTTGCAAAGTTTTATTAAAGACGATGTGAACTGCACCTTATTATTAATTGAGACCGAATGGTTATCCCGCCTGCGCGCGCGTTATGGTTATCAGTATCGCGATCAATGTTGGCGGTTGCTGGGTGAAGCCTTGAGTCACGGTGAGTTAGCTGAGCGACACAAACTGGTTGCTCGTCTAAGCCACAATGAAGTTGCCATTCTCCTGACCAGTATTGATGAGGGGGATATTCGTCCTTATCTACAGCGCTTACTGCGTATGATAAACCAAGAGCTGGAAAATATTTCCTTGCCTGCTAATCAAGGTTTTCATATTGGTGTAGCGAAAACACAAGACGATGATGCGGCGTCGTTACTGGCCAAAGCGGATAACGCTTTGCAGCAAGCGAAGCGACGCAGTGAGGTTTACCATTGGCCTAGCCATGCGAATGCCGATAGTCGAACCCGAGAGCAGTGGCGCAATATTTTGCTTGATGCCCTCAATAAAAACCCGCTCACCCTTTATGCTCAGCCAGTGAGACATCGTGATAATCAAACTAACTGGCACCAAGAGGTCTATGCCCATTTGTGGGTGGATGAGGCTTGGTTGTCTGCTGGGCAGCTGCTCAATCGTATTGAAATGTACGCGCTGGGTGAAGAGTTTGACCGTCATGTGCTGACACGCGCCGATCAGTATATAAAAGCACATCCAGAGTCGGACAAACTTGCCATTAACTTGACGGTAGAGAGTGTGAGAAGCACCGCGTTCTATGACTGGTTAGCCAACTACTTATTAAAAACCTACTTGTCAGATAAGCTTGCGTTCGAGGTTGCAGAGGAAGCGGTGCAGGTTGACATTGCGGCATGCCAAACCCTGTTTAAGATGATCCGAGAGCATGGGTTTGAAGTGGGGATTGACCATTTTGGCCGTGATATGGACAACGTGAATTATATCCACGATATTGAGCCCGATTATGTCAAACTCGACATTGGCTTTGGACAGCCGTCGAGTGATGTTGATGATGTCTTTATCCGTATGCTGATCAATATTGCCGCGGCGCAAGAGATACGCGTCATTGCCACGGGCATTGAGCAATCTGACCAGCACCAATATTTTCATCAATTGGGCTGCCATGGTTACCAAGGCTATATCTTTCCACCGGTTCAACTGGGCAATCTTGCTCAGTCAGCGCCATTGCCAAGCTGAGCACGCATAATAAGTGCGTCTTCCRTGGTGCCATCCGGGCAGGGGTAATAGCCTGCTCGGCGGCTTATCAGCTCAAATCCCTGTTTTTGATACAGCGCTCGTGCACCACGGTTACTTTGTCTAACTTCCAACCACAAGGTGTTCGCGCCTGCAGCAACGAGTGTCTTTTTTAGCAAGGTGAGCAGCTGGTGACCGACGCCTTTACCTTGAAAAGGCCGGTCAACGGCAATGTTTAAAAGCTCTGCTTCGCCAGCGACGCAACGCGTGTAAAAATAACCGATGATCTGATCATTTTGGTTGACTAACGCATAGTGGTGATCGAAGCGCCCCTGAGCCGGTGAAAGCTGTGTCTTCGACCAAGGCGCAATATGCACGGATTGTTCAATACGTACGATATCGCTCAGGTGCTTATCGTCAATGGGCTGAAGCGTGTAATCAGTCATACTGGCAGATCTGACGCCATAAATCGCGTTTTGCCGCAGGGTTATCATGCATCTGTGCCAAGGGGAGAGAGCGGAGTGTGCGCACACCGTCAATCACGACTTCCGGCTCACCAATATACCAACACCAGACCAAGTGGTGATCGCCGAGTGCTGCGAGCGCGGCGTGGGGTAGTTGCCTCGCCTTATCAGCGTCAAGCTTCATACTTTTTAAGATATTGCCAAATAACCACGCATCTTGCTCGCTGAGAGGATCGTCGCAAACCAGCAATAGCTGGCAGTTTTCGGGAAGTTGGATAACTTCCTGTTCACGGCCGTAAAGCTCAGGAWGGCGGAGTTGCCAGACGGATAAACCCATGGCTTGTAAACGTTGAATATCGGTCAGCATATCGAGTGCTCGTTAAACGGTGGCGGCAGCGAGTTGCTTGTACCACCAATGCTTGTCGGTCGAAATCGGCGCAAATTCAGCATTGGCCGCTTGAGGGCTCGGCGCAATTTTAAGCTGACAATAGCCAAGTTCAAACAAGACGGATTCTGCCTCATCTAAAAGGGGAGCAATCAATTCAGGGTCGGGGCTAAACCAAACCGCGATAAGTTGCGCATTATCCTCGGATTGTGCATCCACGACGGCAATGTGTCCTAGCGTGCTACCCATATCATCCGTGGCGACCAATGACAGTGTGATCAGCCCGTGCTCTCGCCATTGTTGCAACTGATCAGCTTGCTGAGGGTTAGCGAGTGTATCTCGCCACCATTGATCGAGGCGAACCAAATCGGCGGGCGCTTCTGAGCGGATTAACATAGCGAAAAGCCTAGATGACAAATGATGCGCTCAGGATAACGGATTCCCGATCCGGTGCAAGCACTGTGCGAACAAGGTTTCAGTATATCGACGCTCACAGCCTGTATTGTTGAGTAATAAATTGCGCACTTTCGCTGCAAACTCAACACCAATGACTGATTTTGAGCACCTTATCTATTTTTACGGGTTGACGTACGGTATATAGTGTTAAAAGCTTGAACGCTAAAGCAGCACCACATAGAGTGCTACTGACAAGCTGATAGAAAGTGTCTAACATGTGAGACGAATTTTTCGCCACGACACGTTGGTCGGCACCTGTACCGAGGAAGATGTGAGCCATCCATGCCAATTTCGCAGTTAACCGATTGGTTTTACCGCTTAACCGACAGCAGTCCGTTTCTTTTTGCCATTCTCGATAGTGACGATTGTTACCTCTATGCTAATCAGCGATATGCGGATATAACTGGAGTCGCATTGGATGCCTTGGTGGGGGCGAACGACCAGCAAACGCTCGGAGAACAGTTTTATGCAGCTGTAAAGCCGCATTACGAGTCAGCACGGCGAGGGAAAAGCACTGAAGGGGAAGTGGTGGTGTCTGATGGCTATCACAGTACCAGCTTTCATTTTAGTGTCTCCCCGCTTAGTGAGCATCGAGACAGTAAAGGGCTGCCTTATGTAGTCATTCATGCTGCTGACACATCAGAGCGGCAGGTGCTTGCAAGTGCCCTTGAAGAAGCCGAAGAAAAATTTTACCGCTTGAGTGAATTGATTGATGACGGCTGCTGTTTGGTAGAAGATGAGCTGATCCTTTCTGCAAATCCCATGGCAGTGGAACGCCTCGGTGTTGACAGCACAGACGCCTTATTGGGCGAGTCGCTATCGACCTTCCTGCGTCCCGCAGATTCTAATCAATCTCTCGTCGCCATGCTTTCACAGCCTGCTGGCAATCAAAGCACCTCGTGTGTGCTTGCCAACACGGGGGCATCCATCGAGGTGTCTTGTGCACCTATTCACATTTTAGGTAAAAACGCGCATATGGTGCGTTTGCATGCACAGGCTGTCGTGGCTGAGCCTCAGCCTGCGGCGATGCTCCATTCGGCGTACACGGATGCGTTAACTGGGTTGTATAACCGTCATGGCTTTAGTCGTGAGCTGGATGGTTTGATAGCCAGCGGGACACCGTTAGCCATGCTGTACCTTGACGTAGATAACTTTAAAAATATCAACGACTCATTAGGTCACCATATTGGCGATCGGGTATTACAAGATATTGCCCAACGCTTACGCCGTTTACTGTCACCAGACACCATTGTGGGTCATCTGGGGGGCGACGAATTTGCAATTATTCTGCCAAAACCGGCGACCGATGATGCACCTGACCAGCTGGCGGAAAAAGTGGTCTCTGTGATCAGCCAGCCGTTTGAGCTGCACCATTTTAGTAAGTACTTGGCGTGTTCGGTTGGGTTGGTACGCTATCCAGAAGATGGCAAAGATGCACGCAGTTTACTGCAAAATGCCGATACTGCCATGTATGAGGCGAAAGAGCGCGGCCGAAACCGCGTCGTCGCCTATGACGACCAAATGAGCAAAGAAGCTCGGATGCGGCTTTGGCTTGAGATTGAACTGCAAAAAGCATTACAAAATAATGGTTTAGAGGTGTGGTATCAGCCAAAAGTCAACACGAGCGATTATCGCGTCAACGGGGCGGAGGCCCTGGTGCGTTGGAAGCATCCAGTCGAAGGATATATCAGTCCTGCGCGATTTATTCCGGTCGCAGAGCGGTGTGGCTTGATTGAGCAACTGGGCCGCAATGTAATGCGAGAGGTGTTTCAAAATGTGCGTCGTTGGCGTCTTCATGATGTTTTGCCCGGCCGCGTCGCCATCAACCTTTCTCCGGAGCAGTTTCGTAATCCTAAACTGACCGAGCATATGGAAAAGCTGCTGCGCGCAACCGGTGCAAATCCCGAAGATATCACGTTTGAGCTTACAGAAAGTGCGGTGATGAACGACGATACCCATGCCATGCAAATGCTCAATGCAATCAAAGAGCTGGGTTTTGCTTTGTCTATCGATGATTTCGGAACCGGATATTCCTCGTTATCCTACTTAGCGCGTTTTCCGCTGGATGAATTGAAAATCGATCGCGCGTTTATTCACGATATGGATGCGTTGAGTAAGCAAGTGACCTTGGTGGAAAGCATTATCAACCTTGGGCGAGCCATGGAGATGACGGTGGTAGCAGAAGGGGTAGAAACGCGCCAGCAAGCGTCGGTGCTGACCAATTTAAACTGTGACACCATTCAGGGATATTATTTTCACTCGCCCATGCCGCGGCGAGAATTTGAAAAGCTATTACAAAAAAGTAAGCCCCGTAAGCAGCCACCCCAGACAGTGCCAGCTCCGACAGACTAATCAGATCAAATAACCGCCTCTACAAGGCGGTTATTGGTTTGCGCTATTCGTCGTTTTGCTGAGATTGGTGATAGGCAATACGATTGAGCTCCAGTAGGGCATAGCGGTGTTCGACAAAGGCATACACATTGCCAGACATGGCCAACTTATACAGTGCAACCGCTTTGTCTTGATTGCCAAGATGTTGATAGTGTTTAGCCAGATAAAAATAGGCTTCGCATAAACGCTCCGCCAGCACTTGGTTATCACTCGCTTGAGTGGCCAACTGCTCCAGCAACTCTCGCTCGCTCACCTTGCCCAAAAACATCCGCGCCAGTTGCCATCCCCAATCCAGTTGGTCGCTGTTTTCTATCCGCTCGGCTAAATGTGTTTTGGCCGCGTCATCGCCTTTCCAATCGCGTTCCACCAAGTACAGCCAAATCACACGATACGGATCGTCCACGTCGTCTTGGTAATGGGTGAGAAGATCCTGATAGGCGAGGCGGTAGCGTCCACCATAGTAAAGCGCGATACCACGATTACGCTCGGCATATGTGTGTGTGTTATCTAGCTCTAAGGTAGAGTCAAACGCTTCATATGCGGCATCGTAGTGGCCGGTTTGGGTGAAATAGACGCCCAGAATATTAAACACATCGGGTTGATCCGGCTTTAATGAGAGTGACTGATTAAAATCGAGCCGTGCCAGATCGCGCATTCCGAGGCTGTCGTGCAGCAAACCGCGCTCATAGTGGAGTTGGGCGCGCGCATCGTCGCTCAGATCGTCGCGAGCGAGTAGTTGGTCAATACGAGCAAGATGCACTTCCTGTTGCAACGTGGGTTGCAATGGCACGGCCATGGGCGGGAAAGTCCACTGACTGGTGCAGCCTGTGAGTAGTAAAAGGCCTGCAATGACCAGCGACTTCAAAAAAACGGTCATGACGGTGCGTCTCCATATAAAAAAAGGGGGCCACGGCCCCCCTTTATAGCATGAATTACAATCAGACTCTAAGCGTCAGTTGCAGGTGCGTCATCGGCAGGTGCAGCGTCAGTGGCTGCCTTATCCGAAGCTGCTTCTTTCATGCTTAGACGGATACGACCTTGGCGGTCGATCTCTAGCACTTTCACTTCAACTTCTTGGCCGATTTCGAGGAAGTCAGAGACTTTCTCAACACGCTGATCCGCGATTTGTGAGATGTGTACCAGACCATCTTTACCACCGATCACAGACACGAATGCACCGAAATCAACGATACGCTGGACTTTACCCGTGTAGATGCGGCCCACTTCCACTTCAGCGGTTAAAGCTTCGATACGAGAAATCGCATCTTGTGCCGCCGCGCCGTCAGTTGCAGCAATTTTCACTGTACCATCGTCATCGATTTCGATTGTGGTACCGGTTTCTTCGGTTAGCTGACGGATCACTGCGCCACCTTTACCGATCACATCACGGATCTTATCTGGGTTGATGCTGATGGTGTGAATACGTGGAGCAAACTCAGAGATATCATCACGTGCTGAACCAATCGCTTGATCCATCACATCCAAGATATGCAGACGCGCACCTTTTGCTTGGTTCAGGGCGATTTGCATGATCTCTTTGGTGATACCCTCGATTTTGATGTCCATCTGTAGTGCAGTAACACCGTCATCGGTACCTGCGACTTTAAAGTCCATGTCGCCAAGGTGGTCTTCATCACCGAGGATGTCAGAAAGTACGACAAAATCGTCCCCTTCTTTAACCAGACCCATCGCGATACCCGCGACTGATTTTTTCACCGGTACACCGGCGTCCATCAGTGCCAGAGAGGTACCACATACCGACGCCATTGACGATGAGCCGTTTGACTCAGTGATTTCAGAGACCACACGGACGGTGTATGGGAATTCGTCTTGGCTTGGCATTACCGCAGCAATACCACGTTTTGCAAGACGGCCATGGCCGATTTCACGACGCTTTGGTGAACCGACAAAACCGGTTTCACCGACACAGTATGGAGGGAAGTTGTAGTGCAGCATGAAGCTGTCCTGACGCTCACCCATGATTGAGTCGATGATCTGTGCATCACGTTGGGTACCCAGTGTGGCGGTCACCAGCGCCTGCGTTTCACCACGCGTAAACAACGCGCTGCCGTGTGTGCGAGGCAGCACACCGGTACGTACGTCTAGCGCACGAACCATGTCTTTTTCGCGACCATCGATACGTGGTTCACCGGCAATGATGCGGCTACGCACGACTTTCTTCTCTAGATCGCCAAGCATATCGAGGATTTCACGCTCGTCGAGGGTCTCGTCTTGCTCAAGCAGAGCGGCAACCACCTCTTGCTTCACGTTACCGACTTGCTCATAACGCGCCATTTTTTCAGTGATTTGGTACGCTTGTGCGAGTGGGCCTTGCGCCATTTCTGCAACACGCGCTTGCAGTGCAGCATTCACTTCTGGTGCTTGCCAATCCCACGCTGGGGTGCCAACTTCCGCGGCGAACTCTTTGATAGCGTTGATAGCGACTTGTTGTTGGTCATGACCAAACATCACCGCTTGCAGCATTTGTTCTTCGCTTAGGCGATCGGCTTCAGATTCAACCATCAGCACCGCGCCTTCAGTACCGGCAACCACAAGGTCAAGACGGCTGTTGTCCAGCTCTGCTTCGCTTGGGTTCAATACCAGCTCATCGTTGATATAACCAACACGTGCCGCACCGATTGGGCCATTGAATGGGATACCAGAAATCGCTAGTGCCGCAGAGGTACCTAGCATGGCAACCACATCTGGGCTAACAGCTGGGTTTACCGATACTACGGTCGCAATCACTTGAACTTCGTTTTTGAACGAGTCAGGGAAAAGCGGACGAATAGGGCGGTCAATCAAACGTGCTGTCAGGGTTTCTGACTCAGAAGGACGACCTTCACGCTTGAAGAAACCACCTGGGATTTTACCTGCCGCGTAAGTACGCTCTTGGTAGTTCACGGTCAGTGGGAAAAAGCCCTGGCCTTCTGCCGCTTCTTTTTTACCGACGACAGAGACGAATACCGAGGTATCGTCCATGCTTGCCATTACCGCACCGGTGGCTTGGCGTGCCATCACACCGGTTTCCAACGTCACGGTATGGTTGCCGTATTGGAATGTTTTTACGATTGGATTCACAGAATGTTTCCTTGTTGCTGAGGAGATAAATCATCCGATTTATCGAGCTAAATGTAAGCTTTCAGCTGTTCACCATCGCGACTAATGGCAACACACTGCGGGCTTGTCCCGCGGGCGGACGTGCAATGTGTTGTCAATAGCCGCGACCGGATGGTCGACTTCGTTGACTGTGTCACAACTGAAAGTGGCGCTAATTATACACGTGCTTCACCAATAACGACACCACGCGGCGTTCAATTGGCAACATTTGTGATGTGTTTGGCAAGCAATCTTGACCCTAACGAATACAGATAACAGTGCCAAGTCAGATTTGTGAATTGAAGCTGGCTACAAGATCAGCGAAAATACGTTCCCTTTGTGATTAACCCCCTCAGTTGGCGCCTGATTGCCGCCTGAATAAATCAAGAAGATAACTTGCTATGTCTAATACACCGCTGCAACAGGAAGTTGATAAACGACGCACCTTTGCGATTATCTCGCACCCGGATGCGGGTAAAACCACGATTACTGAAAAAGTCCTGCTATTCGGACGTGCGATCCAAACCGCCGGGACGGTCAAAGGGCGCGGCTCTAACCACCATGCAAAATCTGACTGGATGGATATGGAGAAAGAGCGGGGGATCTCCGTGACCACGTCAGTGATGCAGTTCCCGTACAATGACTGTTTGGTCAACCTGCTTGATACCCCAGGGCACGAGGATTTCTCGGAAGATACCTATCGAACCCTCACCGCGGTTGACTCTTGTTTGATGGTGATTGATGCAGCAAAAGGTGTTGAGGATCGTACTCGTAAGTTGATGGAAGTTACGCGTTTGCGCGATACCCCGATCATTACCTTTATGAACAAATTGGACCGCGATATTCGCGATCCGATGGAGCTGCTGGATGAAGTAGAAAGTGAGCTCAATATTGCCTGTGCGCCAGTGTCATGGCCAATTGGTTGTGGTAAAGGGTTTAAAGGGGTGTATCACATTCATCGCGATGAAAGCATCTTGTATCAGTCTGGCCAAGGTCACACCATTCAAGAAACTCGCATCATTAAAGGGTTGGATAACCCTGAATTGGATGAGGCAATTGGTGCAGATATTGCGCAAGACTTGCGTGATGAGCTCGAACTGGTCATGGGCGCGTCGCACGAATTTGATCGCGAGCTGTTTCTCAGTGGCGACTTAACACCGGTCTTTTTTGGTACGGCACTGGGTAACTTTGGTGTCGATCATATGTTGGATGGGTTGACGGCTTGGGCGCCGAAACCACTCTCTCGTCCGACGCCGGATCGTGTCGTTAATGCCGACGAAGAAAAATTCACCGGCTTCGTCTTTAAGATTCAGGCCAACATGGATCCCCGTCACCGTGACCGCATTGCCTTTGTTCGTGTGGTATCCGGTAAGTACCAGCAAGGCATGAAGTTAAAACATGTGCGCTTGGGCAAACAGATTAATATCTCTGATGCCGTGACCTTTATGGCGGGTGATCGTGCGCGTGCCGAAGATGCTTACGCTGGCGATATTATCGGTTTGCACAATCATGGCACTATCCAAATTGGGGACACCTTTACACAAGGCGAAGATCTTAAGTTTTCTGGGATCCCTAACTTTGCGCCTGAACTGTTCCGCCGTATTCGCTTGCGCGACCCTTTGCGTCAAAAACAGCTGCTTAAAGGTCTGGTCCAGCTTTCGGAAGAAGGTGCGGTACAGGTCTTCCGTCCGCTACAATCGAACGATCTTATCGTTGGTGCGGTTGGTGTGCTGCAGTTTGATGTGGTGGTGGCACGCTTGAAAGCGGAATACAACGTTGATGCGATTTATGAGTCGATTAACGTGGCGACGGCACGTTGGGTCGAATGTGAGGATGAGAAAAAACTCGACGACTTCCAGCGTAAAAACCAAGCCAACCTCGCGCTGGATGGTGGTGACAATCTTACCTATATCGCACCGACCATGGTCAACCTCAACCTGACCCAAGAGCGCTTCCCGGACATTCAATTGCGGGCAACGCGTGAGCACTAAGTAAGCGGGTTGATGCCAAAGGCATCGCACTCATGGAGGGGAGCTAGCTCGTTCCCTGCGGGTGAGGCTCCCTGCGGATGAGGGTCAAACCTTCTATAATGCCGTCTGTATAGGGCGGCATTTTACTTTTAAGAGGACAGCGATGAAGATAGCTTTGGCCATCAAAAGGTGGATAGCGCGTTATGATGCCTGGTGCCAACGCATGGGGCTCACTCCTGAGAACCGACGCAGTTGCGTGCCGGTGAAACGCGAATCACATACTCAGATAAATCGCACTGACAAGCATGATTGATACCCATTGTCATTTTGATTTTTCTCCGTTTAACCAAGCGCCCGCGCAATATTGGCAAGCGGCACGTGAGATGGGCGTCACGCGGATGATAGTGCCCAGCGTGAGTGAACAAAACTGGCAGGCGGTATTAGCGTTGACGGAGCGCTTTGCTGGCATCTATGCCGGGCTTGGGCTGCATCCTTGTTTTGTCGACACGCACACCGACTCGAGTCTTGCCGCATTAGAAGACGCGCTGGTGTCACGGCCGCTATCTTGCGTGGCGGTTGGTGAAGCCGGCTTGGACTATTTTGTCGCGAATACCGCTGAGATGAAGCAGCGCCAGCACGCCTTGCTAGAAGGGCAATTATGGCTGGCTCGCCGTTATGATTTACCCATTATTTTGCACAGTCGCCAATCCCATAACCAATTATTGCGTGTGATTAAAGCGTATCCTGGGGTTCGCGGCGTGCTTCATGCCTTTAGTGGTAGTACGCAGCAAGGCAAACAATTTATCGATGCGGGTTTGATGTTGGGCGTGGGCGGAACCATTACCTATCCGCGTGCCAATAAGACCCGTCAAGCGATTCAACATTTACCCCTCTCACACCTGTTACTGGAAACCGATGCGCCGGATATGCCTTTGGCAGGGTTTCAAGGAAAAGCCAATACCCCAGCACAGGTTTCTCGGGTGGCAGACGTTCTCTGTGAGTTAAAAGACTGTGATAAAGATCGTCTATTGACTGAAACATCAGGCAATGCTGAGCGATTGTTTAGTCTTAAATAAGCCGCTATCATCTAAAGCCAAACGTTTGCACTCGTATAAGCTCACAAAAGTAGATCAAAGTCATACTTATTGATGCATTACAGAATAGTTTTACAGCGAACTGTGACTGGAATATTACTTTAATGTGATTTGCATGCGTATAATCCCCCCCGGAAACCAAATTCCACTTTGTCGAGACGCCAATTTTTATTTTTGAGGATGCCAAAACTATGAGCCTGCTGATGAGCGTGGTAGGGATGATGGTGCTGCTGGGGATTGCAGTCCTTCTCTCCGATAACCGCAAAGCGATTAACCTCCGTACCGTGGGTGGCGCATTCGCTATCCAACTCTTTTTCGGTGCCTTCGTACTGTATGTCGACGTGGGTCGTGACATCTTGTACGGTGCATCACAATACGTTGCCAACGTCATCGCCTATGGTGATGAAGGGATCAGCTTTATCTTCGGTGGGCTGGTTTCTGGCAAAATGTTTGAACTGTTCGGCGGTGGCGGTTTCGTCTTCGCGCTGAAAGTTCTGCCTGTCATCGTCTTCTTCTCATCATTGATCAGCGTACTTTACTACCTAGGTATCATGCAGGTTGTGATCAACGTACTGGGTGGTGGCCTACAAAAAGCACTAGGTACATCACGTGCCGAGTCTATGTCAGCAACCGCTAACATCTTTGTGGGTCAAACTGAAGCGCCATTGGTGATTCGTCCATTCGTACCGCGTATGACTCAATCTGAGCTGTTCGCCGTCATGTGTGGTGGTCTTGCCTCTGTTGCTGGTGGTGTACTGGCCGGTTATGCATCAATGGGCGTGCCACTTGAGTACCTCATCGCGGCATCCTTTATGGCGGCACCGGGTGGTCTTCTGTTTGCGAAAATCATCAAGCCTGAAACGGAAGAGCCTGTCGAGCAAATGGCAGATGCAACTGCTGAAGGTGTTGATAAACCAGCGAACGTGATTGACGCGGCCGCAGCGGGTGCATCATCAGGTATGCAACTGGCGCTAAACGTGGGCGCGATGCTACTGGCATTCATCGGCTTGATTGCACTGATTAACGGCATGCTAGGCGGCATCGGTGGCTGGTTCGGTTATCCAGACATCACGCTTGAGCTAATCCTAGGTTATGTCTTCGCTCCACTTGCCTTCTTGATTGGTGTGCCATGGGAAGAAGCCATCGTTGCCGGCTCTTTCATCGGTCAGAAACTGGTTGTGAACGAATTCGTCGCTTACTTGAACTTCACCCAGTACCTAGGTGAAAACGGTCAGTTAGTCGCGCAAACAGGTGCACTGATGACAGAGAAAACACAAGCGATCATTTCATTCGCATTGTGTGGCTTTGCAAACTTGTCATCGGTAGCCATCCTGCTAGGTGGTCTGGGTGGCCTTGCGCCAAACCGTCGTCCAGACATTGCACGCTTTGGTATGAAAGCCGTTGCGGCAGGTACGCTATCTAACCTGATGTCTGCAACCATTGCTGGTCTGTTCCTAACCTTGACCATGATGGGTTAATTTCCCCCAACCATGTGTCATCAAAAACGCCACGCAGGAGACTGTGTGGCGTTTTTATTTTTGGTGGCCATACTTAGTTAGTGCGATATCTATCAACAAAATAAGGAAACACTATGCAGGAAGTCTTACTGGCACTTGTAGCAGGTTTTTTGGTCGGAGTGTTATTCAGTGCGATTAAACTCCCTATCCCCGCGCCACCGGTGTTATCAGGAATAATGGGGATTGTCGGTGTCTATTTGGGAGGCGTTGGTTACCAGTGGGTGGTGGAGCGTTTCTTTTCTTAACCGGCTAAATATTCTCCATCTTTGCGATTGGTGCTGGTGGGCAACAGTGTGTATTTCAACAGAAACGGTAAAATCTAGTTTTGCTTGGATGGCGTTGGTAAAATAAGTGAACACCGTCATAGTTTGAGGGTGCCACAATCCCTTATTTTCCTCTTATGGTTAGCAACAAGGTGTGGCTAGCCCCAATCTAGAACGTCCAACGGCGGAATACGCAAACACATCACGTTTGCACGCGGCAACAAGGATGGTTGGTTGAAGGCGGCGAGATGTCCAGCCTCAAACTTCAAGGAGCCAAGTCCGCTGAACGGCAACCTGCTAATAGGTTGTTTACACAGTGGCCAACCCATAACTGTTTGGCAAAAGAATGAGGACTGGAGATACCCATGAACGAATTACAAACCGCAGCCCTACGCGCACTGAAATTAATGGATCTGACCACACTGAATGATGATGACACGGATGAAAAAGTGATCGCTTTGTGTCAGAACGCGAAATCACCAGTCGGTAACACGGCTGCGATCTGCATCTATCCCCGTTTCATTCCGGTGGCAAAAAAAGCGCTGCGTGAGCAAGGCACCCCTGAGGTGCGCATCGCCACCGTTACTAACTTCCCTCACGGCAATGATGATATCGATATTGCCGTGGCTGAAACCAAGGCGGCCGTTGCCTATGGCGCCGATGAAGTTGACGTTGTTTTCCCCTATCGTGCATTGATGGCGGGTAACGAAGAGATCGGTTTTGAACTGGTCAAACAATGCAAAGCTGCCTGTGGCGATCAAGCGCTGCTAAAAGTCATCATCGAAAGCGGTGAACTGAAAACAGACGCACTTATCAAGCGTGCGTCTGAAATCTCAATTGATGCGGGCGCTGACTTTATCAAAACCTCGACCGGTAAAGTGGCGGTGAATGCTACGCCAGAAGCGGCAGAAATTATGCTGAACGTGATTAAAGACAAAGGTGTCGCGGATAAAGTGGGCTTTAAGCCAGCCGGTGGTGTACGCACTGCTGAGGATGCGCAGCAATACCTCGCGATGGCGGATCGTATCTTGGGCGAGAGCTGGGCAGACAGTCGCCACTATCGCTTTGGCGCCTCAAGCTTGTTAGCGAACTTATTACATACGCTGGGTGAAGGTGAAAAAGCGGCACAAGGCGGCTACTAATCCTTAGTGATGTTCGCAGGGCAAGTGACTGCTTGCCCTGTCTTGCCGGTAAGGAGGATGGATGATCTTACCTCAGGAAATTATTCGTAAGAAACGTGACAACATCGCGTTAAGCAAAGAAGAAATCTATACCTTTATTCAAGGGGTGGCCGACGAGTCGGTCTCAGAGGGGCAAATTGCCGCCTTTGCGATGGCGATTTACTTCAACGACATGACCATGGATGAGCGTGTTGCTCTGACATGTGCAATGCGTGACTCGGGAATGACCATCGATTGGTCACATATGAATTTTGATGGTCCCGTGGTGGATAAACATTCGACCGGTGGTGTCGGTGATGTGACCTCATTAATGCTTGGCCCTATGGTAGCAGCATGTGGCGGTTATGTGCCCATGATTTCCGGCCGAGGTTTAGGACACACGGGGGGAACGCTAGATAAACTGGAATCGATTCCCGGCTATAACATCATGCCGAGCAACCAAGTGTTTGGTGATGTCACACGTGATGCTGGCGTTGCGATTATCGGTCAAACCGGGTCTTTGGCGCCTGCGGACAAACGCGTTTATGCGACCCGCGATGTCACTGCAACCGTGGACAACATTTCTCTGATCACCGCTTCTATCTTGTCGAAAAAACTGGCGGCAGGGTTAGATGCATTGGTGATGGATGTCAAAGTGGGGTCGGGGGCATTTATGCCCACGTATGAAGATTCCGAGGCGCTTGCCAAATCGATTGTGGCGGTTGCCAATGGTGCAGGTACGAAAACGAGCGCTTTGTTAACCGACATGAACCAAGTGTTGGCATCCTCTGCCGGCAATGCGCTAGAAGTCAAAGAAGCGGTTGATTTTCTGACCGGTCGATACCGCAATCCACGCTTGTACAATGTCACTATGGCACTGTGTGCGGATATGCTGGTGATTAGCGGGCTTGCAGACGATGTGAACAGCGCAAAACAGAAACTGGATGAAGCACTAGACAGTGGCCGTGCGGCTGAGTGCTTTGCCAAAATGGTGGCTGGACTGGGCGGTCCGCGTGACTTTGTTGAGTCGCCGGAGCGCTATCTTTCTACCGCCGCTATCATTAAACCAGTCTACGCGACGGATTCAGGTATAGTCAGTGCCATGGATACCCGAGCATTGGGCATGGCTATGGTAGAAATAGGTGGCGGCCGTCGGGTTGCTAGCGATAAAATTGATTATGCCGTTGGGCTGAACGAAATGATTCGTCTGGGGCAACACGTGGACGGGCAAACACCGCTCGCCATGCTCCATGCTCAAACTGAAGAGCAATGGCAACAAGCGGCGAATGCGGTGCGAGCCGCAGTAAAAGTGGCTGATACGGCGCCCAGTGCGACGCCAGACGTTTACCGTCGCATCAGCCTAGAAGACGTCTAACGGAGGCGATCATGAAACGCGCAATAGTATTAGTTTTAGATTCATTTGGTATTGGTGCCACTGAAGACGCAGTTAAATTCGGTGACCAAGGTGCTAATACCTTGGGCCACATTGCTCAAGCGTGTGCCAAAGGCGAAGCGGATAATGCCGACCGCAGCGGCCCGCTTTCATTGCCAAACCTGACCAAATTAGGTCTAGGTAAGGCATGTGAAGAATCATCGGGTTACTTCCCTGAAGGGCTAGATGCCAACGCAGAGATCATCGGTGCTTATGCGCACGCGAAAGAGTTGTCATCTGGCAAAGACACCCCGTCTGGTCACTGGGAAATTGCCGGTGTACCCGTACTATTTGATTGGGGTTACTTCACTGACCAGACCAATAGTTTCCCGCAAGCGCTGCTGGATCGTATTGTCGAGCGTGCCAAGCTGCCGGGCTATTTGGGTAACTGTCATGCGTCAGGCACTCAAGTGCTGGACGATTTGGGCGAAGAGCACATGAAAACCGGTAAGCCGATTTTCTATACCTCTGCAGATTCTGTGTTCCAAATCGCATGTCACGAGGAAACCTATGGCCTCGATAATCTGTACGAGCTGTGCCAAATCGTGCGTGAAGAGCTGGAAGACTACAACATTGGTCGTGTGATTGCGCGTCCATTTGTGGGCCCAGGCAAAGGCCAATTTGAGCGTACGGGTAACCGTCGTGATTTGTCAGTTGAGCCACCATCGGCCACGGTATTGCAAAAAATCGTGGACGAGAAAGGCGGTGACGTGATTTCGATTGGTAAGATTGCTGACATCTACGCCCATTGCGGGATCACCAAAAAGATCAAAGCGACAGGCCTTGAAGCGCTGTTTGACGCGACCAAAGACGCGATCAAAGATGCGGGTGATAACAGCTTAGTCTTTACCAACTTTGTTGATTTTGACTCTGCATATGGTCATCGCCGTAATGTGGCTGGTTACGCTGCGGCCTTGGAATACTYCGATGCGCGTTTGCCAGAAATCATGGCCATGCTGGAAGAAGATGATGTCTTGATCCTCACTGCCGACCACGGCTGTGATCCGACTTGGCCGGGCACTGACCATACCCGTGAGCACATTCCTGCTCTGGTTTATGGCAGCAAGGTACCTGCGGGGTCATTAGGTCGCCGAGAAACCTTTGCCGATATTGGCCAATCGCTGGCGACTTACTTTGGCACGTCGCCGATGGACTATGGACAATCCTTCCTGTAAGGATGACGGGGATTAACCCATGAAAGAGATGGCTTAGGCCATCTCTTTTTTTATGGGTGAGGTTTGAGGCGCGTACGTCGCTGAGTTGGATTACCAAGGAAGTAATGGAGTTTGGCCGTCGCGACGCTTGAGCATGCCAACCAGCAATGCCCCCAACAGAATCGCGAGCACTAACAGCGTACGAAACTGATTCATGTTTTCTTGCAATTGGTGATGGGCTTTTTCTGTGACCGCCTGATGTTCTAGCGTGAGACGGAGAAAGCCTGCTACATCGCCCTCTCGGCTAATGGGGGCCATGAGTTGCTGACGGCCGCGGCTTTCTAACCCAAGCGGTGTGGTTAATCCAACCGCCGTTTCGAGTGGCAGGGCATTAGCCGAGTGCACCACGGCCTGACCGTTTAGGCGGTAGAAACTCGCATCGCGGATCAGAGGCTCTTTGACCAAGGCGTCGGCCATAGTTTGTAATGGCTGATAGTTCTTATCCACCAAGGCGTCGTAGGCTTGTGCGCCAATCTGACGGGTCATCAGTTGTGCCAGTTCATCCGTTTGTTGGTAGAGCGCTTGATATTGGCGCTGGCTTAATGTCGTGCTGTAAAGCATCAACGCCGCAATTGCAGCGATCGCACTGAACAAGATCCCCCATTTCACCACGCGTCGCAGTGCTTGTCGCGAAACCGTAAACATAGCCACCTCAAAAGCTAAACCGCCAGAATAAATTGCACTGGAGCTCAGTGCTGGTTTTATGGTATCACAGCCTCAATACGATTCATTCACTATTCAATCGACGGCTTTGGCCGCAAGGACGCCTACAACCATGGACGCGACGCCCTTTAAAATTTACCGCACCCCAACGCTTTATCAACGTTTCCCATCGTTGTCGACCTACAGTCGCTATACCCGACGTCAAGGTGGATGGGTGCTCTTTGGTGAGCTGTTAGACCCGCGCCAGCTTGATGATATTGGTTTTTTTACCGGCGAAGCGGTGACACCGATTGATGGCTGGCGAGTGGGGCCCTATGAAGTCTTATTAATGGCAGGGCCATTAACCGATGCGCATCAAACCATTGTCCATTTGCTTGGCCTAGATTGTGCGGACGTGCACGGTCTGCCAGATCTCAGTCAGCCGGGTCTTGCGGTGTTTGATATGGATTCAACCGCGATTCAAATCGAATGTATTGATGAAATAGCTGCGTTAGCGGGGGTCGGGGATGCGGTCTCCGCGGTGACAGAACGTGCCATGCTGGGTGAACTAGACTTTGAAGCTAGTTTACGCGAGCGTGTTGCCGCGTTGAAAGGCGCGGACAGCCAAATCCTAGCGTCAGTGAAATCCACGTTGCCTTTGATGCCGGATATGGCGCGTTTAGTCGCCAGTTTGCGTGCGCATGGCTGGAAGGTGGCAATTGCCTCTGGTGGCTTTACCTATTTCTCTGATCACCTTAAAGACACGCTGTCACTGGATTATGCCGAGTCCAACCAACTCTCGATAGCGCACGGAAAGCTGACGGGAGAAGTGGAAGGGCAGGTGGTCGATGCCCAGCGAAAGGCAGACGTGCTGACGATGCTGGCACAACAATATGATATTGCAGCAGAAAATACCCTTGCGGTCGGGGATGGTGCCAACGACTTACCCATGATGAACGCCGCCGGGCTTGGCGTCGCCTACCATGCTAAGCCGATGGTCAACGCCCAAGCGCAAGCGGCGGTGAAACATACTTGGTTAGGCGGTGTGCTTTGTATCCTATCGGCAAGCTTGCGCGAGGGACGTATCAGTTGGCAGACCCGCTAACAGCCAAGGCGCATCAGCACCTCATCGGTGACATCGACCAGCTCGCCATACGCGCACAGTGCGGCAAACTCATCCTCGAGCTGGCGCGCTTTGTGGGTATCGCGTTTTAACAATGCCGCGAGTTTTTCGGGATTGATTTCTTGTTCCGCATGAGCAAGCGGCGCCATTCGGTTGCGCAGCACGGCAAATAGTCCTCCGCGCTGAGCTAGCTCAATAAACTTGCGGCGGGCATCGTCGGACTCAAACTCGCTATCCGCGAAGGTATGCACTCTGCGTACGACTTCATCTTGCATGTCCATCCAGACATAGTATTCGCGGATCAGTTCTTTTTGCGGTTGAGAGGGACGAGAAACCTCATGCGTGCGCGTATGAATTTTGTCGCCAAACAAGGGGTAGAAGGAAATCTGCCGCCCTCCACCGGCGCGCTCCAGTAATCGGTGCAACCGGCTCGGTGGTAGGTTAATGCCGACCGCGGATACCGAGAGTACGCCATTGTCTCGGCGTATAAAGTAAGGCTGCACGGTGAGCCGGGTCAGCAATAGTTGGTGCATAGCTCGCACCAGTGGCGGATCGGGTAAGATCTCATCCAACACGGTGAGTTTTTCTTGGTTGTGCTCAATCAAACGGCGTAAGTATTGGCGTCGGCGAGTATTCGGGGCTTCGTTGACCAGCTTTAGCTGGATATTATTGCGTTTAGGGCTGACTCGGATAACCTGATAAGGCATATCTACCAAAGGCGCGCGGCGGTCGATCTTCACAAAGGCATCGAGAGAGACAGAGATCAGATCGTCTTTTGCCCCTTGAAAGGGCTGCTTGAGTGCAACATTCAGTCCGCCCGAGGAAAAATCCAACAGCGCGCCTTCCATAACCCCCTGTTCAGCATGCACCAAAGAGACCTTAGAGCGGTATTGATAACGTGGCTCACGCCGCTGCGGCTGCATATCGGAGGAAATTAAGCTGGCTTGGCTCACAGGATTACGCTCATGTAAAAAGCGGCGCAGTGCTTGGCTTGAGCGTTCGGGTTTGGGGTGACTTAAATAGGCCTGCTGCGCATCATGATGTGTCACATCCTGTACCAGTGCTACGTGCGTCAACGTCTTCAATTTGTTGAGCCAGTCTGGCGATACATCCTGCAGTCGTTCGATATCGGCAGCCGTGATGGCCGACATGGTCACTTTAAATGCCCGCCAAGATGCCCGCTTGGCCCCTAATTTCCAAAACAGCTGGCGTTCTTCCACACTCATCTCACTGGGGGAGGCTGAGTAGAAAAAGCGACGTTTATTTTTTTCAACATAAAAACAGTAAAGCAGCAGTTGGCTATTGGCCGCCCCTTCGACTTGTAATAATGAAAGGCGTTGTGGGTCGAAAAGGTGATTGATCACAGGCTGGTTGCGTTCATCATGCCAGTAATCCCAAAGGCTGTGGTTTTGCCGCGTTTTAAGCACGTACGCCATTTTATCTTGCGCAAAATAGAGCGGCAGTACGCTGGTGTGATGCAAAAAAGACTGCTCATAGCTTTGCAGCTTGAGGGTCAGCAGTTTATCTTCCCCATCTTGTTTACCGCGAAAGTCTGGCGATGCCATCTCTGACTCCAACGCCCGTTTGATGGCGTCACTGCTGGTATCAAGACGCAGGCGTAACCAAGCATTGCTCGTACTATCATTGTTTTGGTCCACACCAATAATGCGGTAGCTCAAGCCATCTTCAAGATCAGGGTCGAGATACTTCTTTGCTAACGCCGCAAACCGGACAGTGACTTCTGAGCTTGGCGGGTAGTCAAAGGCGGCGGGGACGCGCACGCGGCAGCCTGAGTTTGATAAGTCGCTGGTGGTCCCGTGAACTTCCTGGCCCGACTGCAAGGTGATCAAGACTTGCGTAGCATAGTGAATGCGACTTTCGCTGCGTGATAGATAGCTGCCAAAGGTCAGCTTCTCGGGTAATAACGCCGTTTGGGCACTATCGGTGACTGGGCCTTGCCCTTTTTGCTGGTTCTGCTTGGCTTTCTCGTGTTGGACGCGAAAGTTATTTGGGGTGTTGTGTAGATCTTCCCATAACCCTTGGGTCAGTTGTCCATTATAAAGTGGCAAGCGCTCGTAGTAATAGTTAATGGCGACGTCGTCCAACCAATGCTTCTTGCCATGCAAGTCATATTCGTGACATTCGCCATCGACTTTTCCACGCAAATCAATGGTGCGATTGCACGGCGCCATCAGCCGCCTGATCTCCATTTTGATCAGCAGCTTGGCAGAGTTCGGCTCGTTAGCCGTTAGCTTGTCGAGCAGCACCTCAAATTTTGGGGTTTGGGAAAGAGGAAGCAGTTGCTCAATCAGTCCCTGGTAATCATCCTGCTTCATGGCAAAGTCTGTTAAAGTATTGGCCTGCTTTTGTAGCGGCACGCTATCAAAAAAGTTTGGGAATAATTAATAAGATAGCAATCATTTTGTGAATTAGCTGACATCATACGTATTGGAGTGCGAATGGCAAAAACAAAACGGGCCTACGTGTGCAATGACTGTGGCGCTGATTTTCCCCGCTGGCAAGGGCAATGCTCAGCGTGCGGTGCGTGGAATACCATCACAGAAGTACGCCTTGCCGCGTCCCCTCAAGTCGCGCGCAACGAAAAATATGCCGGCTACGCGGGGAGTGCTGAAGGTAAAGTACAGACGTTGCAAGAGATTGACTTGCAAGAAGTGCCACGCCTGAGCAGTGGTTTTAAAGAGCTAGACCGTGTCCTAGGTGGTGGGATTGTGCCTGGCGCGGCCATTTTGATTGGGGGCAACCCGGGCGCCGGTAAAAGTACTTTGCTATTACAAACCATGGTGGGTTTGGCGCAGCACTTACCGACGTTATACATCACCGGTGAAGAGTCACTCCAACAGGTTGCGATGCGTGCTGACCGACTTGGGCTTCCCAAAGATAAACTCAAGCTATTGTCCGAAACCAGTGTAGAAACCATTTGTCAGGTTGCTAAGAAAGAGCAACCTAAAATCATGGTCATCGACTCCATTCAAGTGATGCATGTTGGTGATGTGCAATCGGCACCGGGTAGCGTTTCTCAAGTGAGAGAGTCAGCCGCCGCTTTAACGCGCTACGCGAAACAGCACAATGTGGCGATATTTATGGTCGGCCATGTGACCAAAGACGGCACCTTGGCCGGCCCGAAAGTGCTCGAGCACTGCATTGACTGTTCGATTCTACTCGATGGTTCAAGTGATAGTAGGTTTAGAACCTTACGCAGCCACAAAAACCGCTTTGGGGCGGTGAATGAATTAGGTGTGTTTGCGATGACCGGGCAAGGGCTGAAAGAAGTCAGCAACCCTTCGGCGATTTTTCTTTCGCGTGGCGAGGAGCAGACGTCGGGAAGCTCGGTAATGGTGGTATGGGAAGGGACACGGCCTTTGTTGGTAGAGCTACAAGCGCTGGTCGACTATTCGCAGTTAGCCAATCCTCGTCGTGTCGCGGTGGGTTTAGAACAAAACCGACTGGCGTTATTGTTGGCGGTGTTGCACAAACATGGCGGGCTGCAAATGTCGGATCAAGACGTGTTCGTCAATGTGGTGGGTGGCGTCAAAGTGACCGAAACCAGTGCCGATCTCGCTTTGTTGTTGGCGCTGATCTCAAGCTTTCGCGATCGGCCTTTACCCCGTGATTTGGTGGTCTTTGGCGAAGTGGGCTTGGCCGGTGAAATTCGACCTGTGCCGAGTGGTCAAGAGCGCTTGATGGAAGCGGCGAAACACGGCTTTAAAAAAGCGGTCGTCCCGAAAGCGAATATGCCAAAGCAGCCGCTTGAGGGCATGCAAGTCTTTGGGGTAAGCAAGCTGTCTGATGCGTTGGATGTGTTGGAAGACCTCTAACCGCAGTGATAAACAACAAAGCTCACGTGTCTTGCTGCCCGGGAGCCGAACTCTGTGAGCTTTGTTGAGTGACTACATCGATACGTTGGTAGGCGTCACGTCTAAATCCGCCTCGCGCTGTTGCGCGGTACTTAGCGGTGGCTCGGGGTCGGGCATATTGGCGACCTGAACCTGAGTTTCTACCAAGTTTTCTACTACCGAAACTAAATGGCCCCAACCCACACGTTTTTCTTTTTCCAGCAAGGTATCAAAGTTCTCAGCGCTCCATTTAATAAAGCGGCGCGGGTCCAGCGCGCGTCCCAAAAAACGGACTTCATAGTGCAGGTGAGGACCTGTCGATAAGCCAGTGTTGCCGGACCAAGCAATCAGATCGCCTTTTTTCACGAACTGACCACTGCGCACATTGAATTTATCAAGGTGTGCGTACAAGGTCATAAAGCCGAAAGCATGGTCGATTTTGACAAAGTTGCCATAGCCTTTTTTGCGACTCGGGCGTACGTATTCCACTACGCCATCTGCAGGTGCATAAACGGGCGTGCCTTTGTCTGCGGTCAAATCTAATCCCATATGAAATTTGGCTTTGCCGGTGACTGGATGTGTGCGTGATCCAAATCCGGATGAGCGCCGATAGCTTTCAATCGGTTTACCGTTGGGAATGAGCTGCAACATGGTGTATCGCACTGCAGAGTTAATGGCCGCGACGTCTAAACGGTGAGTGAGTGAGGCGTCTTTGGCGACCGAGTTTAACCCCAGCATATCCTCGACGGTCACCACGCGTTGCGTGAGCGCAGTGAGTTCAACGTCTTTATTTTCAATGGTCGCGGTTAACTCATCCCGTTTTTGTTGCAGTACCGCTAATTCCGCATTCAGCGCCGCCCGTTCATCCCGCAAACGTTCCACGGCGGCTTCGGCCTCTGTTGAGCGTGCAGAGAGAAAGTACAAGCTGGCAAAGGTGACGGTGAGCAGTGCGAGCAACACAAGCGCAAGCGTCTGCACCACCTTTTTACGAGTGGGGCAGAGGGTAAAGTGCTTCACGCCATTAGGGTGCGTGACGGCGATATGAATGTGATCTGTCATGACTGGCTACTGCTGGCCTGCATTTAATACCGTCCATGACCGCGCGGGCACTAAGCTTGTGGCTCCGCCATATGGTCAGTCAGTTGTGCGAGCTCGCGATGGAGAAGTTCATCGTTGCCGACGTTAAGTTCAACGAGCCTTTTTAAATGACTGGCACTATCAATGTCAATGTGATCGATATAAAGATGTAAGTAATTCGCGCAGTTGTTCACGAGAATGCACTCCATGTCTAATTCTATTTCTGAATCATGGAGAAAAAAGACCAAGTCGAACTCTTTACGCTCAGGGTCAGATTCCCAATTGTTGGGCAAGCTAAGTAGCACGCCTTTTAGGGATAAATCGAGTACGTGTGCGTGCCATTCACGACCATCCTGTTTGAGTATCGCGGGGGCACGATACATCACGCGGGAATATTTTCTACGCTCTGACATGACAGCATCTCCTCTAGATGTCTGTTTTCAGTGTAGGCAATGGGGTGCAGTTGGCACGGGAATTAGACGTTTTGTCTCACTTTTGCAACGTTTGGTTACCTTTATTGCGCTATGTACCGGAGACAATACGGTTTAGGAAGCATAAAAAGCCCCGCTGGGGCTGAGATGGTAGATAGCCACCTCAGCCCGCCTAGCAGGGCTGTCGTGCGGCAATTACTTGGCGACGCGCTTATACTTGATGCGGTGCGGCTCAGCGGCTTGCGCCCCTAAGGTTTTCTTCAACCAATCGGTGTATTCAGCAAAGTTACCTTCGAAGAAGTTCACTTGGCCTTCGTCACGATAGTCAAGAATATGGGTTGCAATACGGTCTAAGAACCAGCGATCGTGCGAGATCACCATGGCACAGCCTGGGAATTCAAGCAGGGCTTCTTCGAGTGCACGCAAGGTTTCTACGTCAAGGTCGTTAGTCGGTTCGTCGAGAAGGAGCACGTTGCCGCCTGCTTTAAGCAGTTTGGCAAGGTGGACACGGTTACGCTCACCACCGGAAAGCTCACCGATGCGTTTTTGCTGATCGCTCCCTTTAAAGTTGAAACGTGACACATAGGCGCGCGCTGGCAACTCAAAGTTGTTAATGCGAATAATGTCCGCCCCTTCTGAGATCTCGTCGTAGACAGTGTTATTGTCATCCATGCTGTCACGGAACTGATCCACCGATGCCAATTGGACGGTGTCACCCACTTCCACGGTGCCTGAGTCTGGTTGCTCAGTGCCACTTAGCATCTTAAACAGCGTCGATTTACCTGCACCGTTTGGACCGATAATACCGACGATGGCCCCTTTAGGCACACTGAACGACAGATCGTCAATCAAGACACGATCCCCAAAGGATTTGGTGAGGTTGTTCACCTCAATAACCTTGTCGCCTAAGCGTGGACCCGGCGGGATAAACAGCTCATTGGTCTCGTTACGGCGTTGATAATCTGACGTATTAAGCTCTTCGAAACGCGCCATACGCGCTTTAGATTTGGCCTGACGTCCTTTTGGATTCTGACGCACCCACTCGAGCTCTTTCTCGATGGTTTTTTGACGTGCTTTTTCTTGTGACGCTTCTTGCTTCAAGCGAACGTCTTTCTGTTCCAGCCAAGAGGTATAGTTACCTTCCCAAGGAATACCTTCACCACGGTCAAGCTCCAGAATCCAGCCAGCAGCGTTATCCAAGAAGTAGCGGTCGTGGGTAATCGCCACTACAGTACCGGTGTAATCGACCAAGAAGCGCTCAAGCCATGCAACAGATTCGGCATCCAAGTGGTTGGTTGGCTCATCAAGAAGCAGCATATCTGGTTTCTCAAGGAGCAAGCGACAAATGGCGACACGACGGCGCTCACCACCCGAAAGGTGCTTAATTTGTGCATCCCACTCAGGCAGACGCAAGGCATCAGCGGCGCGCTCAAGGGCGTTGTCGAGGTTGTGACCGTCTTTTGCTTGGATCAAGGCTTCCAGTTCGCCTTGCTCTTGCGCCAAGGCGTCAAAATCTGCATCTGGATCAGCGTAAGCCGCGTAAACTGCATCGAGTCGGTTCAATGCGTCTTTAACATCGGCAACCGCTTCTTCGACGGTTTCACGAACCGTTTTGTCTTCGTCCAATACCGGCTCTTGGGGCAGATAACCCACTTTTAAGCCCGGTTGCGCACGGGCTTCACCCTCAATGTCGGTATCGATACCGGCCATGATGCGCAATAGGGTCGATTTACCCGCACCGTTTAGACCCAACACACCGATCTTGGCGCCGGGGAAGAAACATAGAGAAATATCTTTCAGAATTTGGCGCTTAGGTGGCACGATCTTGCTCACCCGCGACATGGTATATACGTACTCAGCCATTTCTGCTCGCGTTAATAGTTGTGGAGTGAAAGACGCTATTCTAACGTTAACTTTGCCAAGTTTAACAGTGATCGTCATATTCAGGCGTTAACATCGAGGGAATTTGCCTTCCAGGCTGTTGTCTACTCGATGTTAGGAACACAGGAGCAACCGTTGACATGGAATTACTCACTGCCTTCTCCCGGTCATATGGCGCAGCGTATCGTCTCGCTGTCGTCTGTGTCCGTGCCTTCTCACGCCCTTTAGTGTCAGGCGTATTAGTGACATCCAGCTTTGCCGCGCCGGCGGTGTTGGCCTCATCCACCCCAGACGGCACCGAGTTGACCCCGCAACAGCGCCAATATGAGGCCGCAATCGACGCCATCGAGCGTGGTGATCTCAAGCGCTTTCGTACCTTAAAGGGCCAGCTTCGCGATTACCCGCTTTATCCCTATTTGGACTATCGTGACTTTACTCGCAATTTGTCATTAAAGTCGCACAAGTCGGTCACTAACTTTATCAACCGCTACAGTTCGTTGCCTTTTGTAAACAGTTTGCGGGCCGACTATTTGACCTTGCTTGCCGATCGAGGGGAATGGAAAACCTTGGTGTCTTTCCAGACCGATGTCCCGCGTGGTGAGCGTTATCAGTGCCAGTACTATTACGCCCACAGTCAGGCTGGTAACCGCGCATTAGCACGCAGTGGGGCGAAATCGCTTTATCTCTCGGGTCAGTCGGTAGACAGCGCTTGCGATCCCTTATTCGGTTTTTTATCTGAGCAAAAACTCTTAACCGGAGAGCTGGTATTACAGCGGATGCTACTAACCTTTGAAGCACGTAACCGTAGCCTGATGCGGTATTTAAATCGCCAATTACCGGCGTCTTATCAGCCACAAGGCGCGCAGGTACTGGCGCTTTATGATGAGCCTGAGAACGTCGCTGATTTTTCCAAGCGCAGTCAGGTGACGCCTTTTAACCAAAAGCTAACCCGACTGGCATTTGAACGCTTGTCGCGTAAAGACGAAGCGCAAGCCATTCGTCAGTTTCGTCGTACGGTTGAAGGGCAACATTATGATAAGCGTGAACGCCAAGAAATTGCCGATTACCTGATCAGCCAATTGATGAATGATGACGATCCTGCTCTTGCGGGGTGGCGCGATCGCATGCTGCGCAATACCCACAACGATGGCTTGATTGAGCGACGCTTTCGATTGGCGTTATTGGACAATGATTGGCACGCGCTCAATGCGTGGCTGTCGCTACTCAGTGATAACGAGAAGCAATCGCTGAAGTGGCGCTATTGGGATGCGCGCATTCAGCTCGAGTTAGGGGATAGTGAGCAAGCCAATCGCGCCTTCGCCAATATGGTGGGAGAGCGCAACTTCTACAGTGTCGCTGCGGCGCAGCATTTGGATCAAGCCATTCATATCCCTTCCCGATCAGCTGTCCTCAAAGAAGAGGGGCTGATGCCAGTGAAAGATGTGTTAGCGCGAGTGGATGAGCTGATTGCGCTGAACAAAATCTATGCCGCGAAACGTGAATGGTATTACGTCCTCAACCGCGCCAGCGATGCGCAAATTGCGTTATTGGCGGCATACGCCAGTAAAAA
This sequence comes from Salinivibrio sp. PR919, assembly GCF_001995355.1. Lineage (NCBI taxonomy): Bacteria > Pseudomonadati > Pseudomonadota > Gammaproteobacteria > Vibrionales > Vibrionaceae > Salinivibrio > Salinivibrio sp. PR919. The sequence continues at coordinate 36,333 of NZ_MUFL01000026.1, forward strand.
GCACTGGTATCACTTGGCGGTGCAGGCAACGATCGCCGGAAAAATGTGGGATCACTTATCGTTGCGTTTCCCGCTTGCCCATCAGTGGTGGTTTGAGTTTTTCAGCCGTGAGCGAGGGGTGGATAAAACCACGTTAATGGCGTTGTCTCGGCAAGAGAGTGCCTTCTTTACTCACGCGGTGTCTCATGTTGGCGCGCGGGGCTTAATGCAGCTCATGCCGCGGACGGCGCGAGAAACATCGCGGGAGCTTGGTTATGACTACGAAGGGCCGGCGAGTTTAAGCGATCCTGGGGTGAACATTCGTCTTGGCAGTGGCTATCTAAAAATGATGCTAGATCGCTTTGAGAGCAATCGCATCTTAGCCTTTGCTGCCTATAATGCGGGGCCGCATCGGGTATCGCGCTGGTTGGAACGATCGCAAGGCCATATGGACGCGATTGCTTTTATCGAGTCGATCCCGTTTTATGAAACCCGTCATTATGTACAAAATGTGCTGATGTTTGAAATCTATTACCGTCAGCTATTGGGGGAGCCGGTTCAATTTTTACGGGCCAACGAGTTAGCGAAACGTTATTAATGGTACACTTGCCGCACTGACGTTAACCGTGAGAGGAAACCATGTCGCAATCACCTGCATTTTCAGGGTGGCAAGATGTTATCGCTTTAGTGCGTCGTGCCGGACAAGATGGCCATGATGATGCGTTGCTGACGGCGCTACTGACGCCAGATGAGCGTGATACCTTGGTCGCGAGGATCAATATTTTACACGAGCTATTGGAAGGTAAAATGAGCCAGCGCCAACTGAGTCAGTTGCTGGGGGTTGGCATCGCTACCGTGACGCGCGGCTCCAATGAGCTCAAACGCCTTGATGATGACAGTAAAGCGTGGCTGGCGCGTTTACTCAAAAGCGAAGCAGAGCAGAAAGCGCATACCGACTAGCGGAACGCCACTATTTTATTGATAACGGAGCCTTCGGGCTCCGTTTTTTCTTGGTTTATCAGCGGTATAGGTGAGGGTGCAGAAAAGGAATCAAGGCTAAGATAAGTGCCTGATGGTAAACGCTTGAGCGCGTTAAGCGATGCCCGGTGAGCATACCAATCGCACCGCCTTTTTGCTTCACGTTCTGCTCGCTGAACATACGATCCATCACATCACCCAGCTCCTCGCCATGGTGTAATGCGCGCAGTGCCTCTGGCGGCAGCGGTAGAGAGGCTGAGCGCGCTTCACCGCGTGTCGTCCCATCGTCGATTACCATCCATGCAAAGGTATGCTGGTGGTCTAATCCGGCCTCTACCCCGACGTAAAAATCCCCTTCGTATTTTGCTTTGGCATGCTGAACACGGTTGCAGGCACCGGCATAGGTTTCTTTCTCTGTCATGGGTTGGTCTGGCACGTCGCTGGGGACCGCGACACCGGTAAACGTAAAGGGGTGTTCAGGAAAAACATCACGAAAGGCAGCTTCAACGGCGGCGATTTTAGCGGGGTTTTTGGATGTGACGATGACTTGGCTCATGCGCCTGCGTCTCCTTGTTATTTTGATAGGCGCGCTGAAGTATACGCCAACGCAAAGGCAAACGCAGCATCCCCAAAATATGACTGGCGTCAGTGGCTTGGCTGACTTCGGCTAAGCCGATACGCATCCCTTTATGGCCTTTACGCGGTTGTGGCACATAGGTGCCAAACCAGCGGTCCCAGCAAGACAGATTGAAACCATAGTTGGCATTGCACTCATGAAAACGGGTCGAGTGGTGCACCCGGTGCATGTCGGGGGTAACGATAACGCGGCGTAACCACTCATCTATCTGTYTGGGCACGGCGACATTGCTGTGATTAAACATGGCCATGCCGCTTAGCAAGGTCTCAAAAAGGATCACCCCCATCACAGGCGCACCGAGCATCATGACAACTAAACATTTAATCAGCATGGAAAGCCAAATTTCTACGGTATGGAAACGTGCTCCTGTGGTGACATCAATGTCCATGTCCGCGTGGTGGACAAGATGTAAACGCCATAGCCAAGGCCATTGATGGAATAGCTTGTGTTGATACCAAATGGCCAAATCCATCAGCACCAGTGTCACTATTACCGCGAATGCCTCGGGCAGASCGAGGACATTGAACACGCCCACATGATGGGTTTGAGCCCAAGCCGCAGTACCGACCGCTGTTAGCGGGGCAAACAAGCGTAGCGTTAGGGTGTTAAACACCGTCAAACTAATATTGCCACGCCAGCGTTCTCGCCGTGTTCTGGTAAGGGGGCGTTTTGGCCTGCGCCACTCAGCGAGTAGCATCACCGCCAGCACGGCGACAAACACACTCAGCCGGAAGATGGCCTCGTTTGTTTCAATCCAACTCATAAAAGCTCCTTAGGGTTGATTTATGATACGTGATAACGGCAGCACTCGCCCATCGAACGGAGTTGGATGAAGTCGCATTTGAGATCTAGGCTGTCAAAATGACAATGCAGTGAAAGGAGAGGCCGATGACCCAAGTTTGCATGATGTGTACTTGGCGCGCCGTTCACTAGGGGTAGAGACCGCATTGCCAATACAATAGTGGCTAAGTGATTGGCAGCTTATGGGGGATCCGCGCATACCTGATTGCGACCACGCCGTTTGGCGGCATACATTGCCCGATTCTGTCGAGCCCGATCCACAAGCTTGTGTGGCGTTAACGGGCAATGAGCCTGTTGATATTGGCCGCACCAGTGCAGAGCGCTGTTTGCCGGGTGATGACCCATTTACAGCGCAGCAGTGGCACCTACTCAACAGTGGTCAAAAAGCCTTTGCCCGCGAAGGTGGGCAAGCGGGGAACGACCTAAACCTTTGGTGGGCTCACCGACAGGCTATTCTGGGCCAAAACGTCAATGTCGCTGTTGTGGATGATGGGTTGGAGGTTGGTCACCCAGATTTGGCGGCCAATGTCCGAGCAGGTAAATCTTACGATTTTGTCAATCGTGACAATGATCCGACGCCAGAAGGCTGGAGTAATCGTAATACCGCACATGGTACCTCAGTCGCAGGCATCATCGCCGCAGTGCGAGATAACGGCCTTGGTGGTATGGGGGTCGCACCGCTTGCCAACCTGCAAGGTTATAACTACCTCGAATATCAAAGCCAGAATGCATGGGAGATCAGCCATGGCCGTGAAGGCTATTCGGATGATGTCCGTATATTCAACCAAAGCTATGGTGGTTCCGGGGTGCGCAGCTATCCCTACAGCGATGACCCAATGAGCTATGATGGTCGCCAGAATGCCCAATACAAAAAAATGAGCACGGAAGCCTTTGGCGGACTGGGGGCGGTATTCATCAAATCAGCGGGAAATGGTTATAAGCGTACCTCATTTAATCGTGAGCGCTTCGGTCCTGTCGACGGGAACCACGGGTTGCCTTGGCAGAACAGCAACCAATCGTCTGATAATGCGAATTATTGGAACGTCACGGTCAGCGCGCTCAATGCAGACGGCGAACGTTCTTCCTACTCGTCGGTCGGGAGCAATGTGTTCCTGACTGCACCGGGTGGGGAGTATGGCACCAATAAACCCGCTCATATCACCACGGACCTCACCGGTTGTACGATGGGATATAACCGTGATGATAGTATTCCTTACGATTCGCACGACCTGCACGGTGGCACGGAGATAGACAACACCTGTGATTTCAACAGCGTGATGAACGGGACGTCTTCCGCCGCGCCAAATACCTCAGGGGCATTTGCGTTGATGATGTCAGCCTACCCGAACCTATCGCAGCGCGATATTCGTCATCTATTAGCGACGACCGCGACACGGGTTGATGCAGACGATGCTGATGTTCTTTTAACCTATCAAACAGCACGTGGTGGTGAGCGCACGGTGACTGGCCTAGAAGGCTGGAAACAAAATGCTGCGGGGCGTTGGTATAGCCCAACCTACGGGTTTGGTTTGATTGATGTCAATGCGGCACTCGATGCGGCGAAGACATATCAGCCACTTCCTGCACAAGTGTTCACGGATTGGGCGTGGTCTTATCACAACCAAGAGGGTGAAACTGGGCTTGCGATAGCCGATGCTGGGGCGGTGGCGACATCAGACAGTGTGCAAGTGGCCGACAACCTCACTATTGAGGCGGTACAAGTGCGTACCTCAATTGAGCACAGCCGTATGTCTGATTTGCTCATTGAGTTAGAGTCGCCCTCAGGGACTCGCAGCGTATTGATGTCACCACGTAACAGTATGCTTTCAAACACCCTGGATCCTACCTATCCAGAAGGTTTTACCGACCATTTAATGCTATCGCACAAATTTAATGGTGAAGCATCGCAAGGTCAGTGGACGCTCTATGTCACGGATACTGACGGTGATACACGCCAGTACACCTTAGGTGGCGAGGTTAAATCCATGCCCAACAACCGCGATGATGGCAAACTGACCCAATGGTCACTGCGTGTTATCGGTCACCGTGGTTAATAGGAGACGAAGTATGAAAAAGATGATCTCAGCACTCGCTATCATGGGCTTTAGCTTGAGTGTTAGCGCAGGTAGCGTGCAATTGAACGGTCAAGACTACGTGGTGGTGGATACGGCCAACAGCGCTCGCAGCATGAGCGGTGAACAAATGGGCGTGATGGTTGGCGATAAGGTCGCTGTATCCGCGCAAAGCACGCCTTTGACTGTTACTGGCTCTATTTTGGTCAAAGCAACCGAAGCGCACGCGAGTGAGCTGGCTCAAAAATACGGTTTAAGTTTGGTGAGTTACCTAGAGGGCGTTGCCCTACTTGAAGCCACACCGGGCACCAATGTGGCAGAACTCGAAAAAGCCTTGAACCAAGAGCTAGATACCCCCGTCAACTTAGAGCTCAACCCACAAAACCAACGCCCCCAATAATGGCTTTGTGGTGATCCCTAGCCCGCCGTCATGGCGGGCTTTTTTTATCTTGCGCTTTCTTGGTATTTGCAGTGAAAAGTGTGGCCTCATTCGCCAACCAACCATTTTGTTACTAGTTATTCCAGATTGTTCATAACTTTTACATGAGCTGAATTCCGCTACTTGCTATGATTTGTCGCCAATTCGCTACAAAAATGCAGATAAATCATCATTATGCAGCTATGACGCTGTGATTAGGGAAAAGACAATGTGGAAAACCCTTAGACATTCTTTGCCATTGCAAATTGCGGTGGCGGCCGCACTGGCTTGGCTGGTGGGCACGGTATTCGGCCCCATTGAAAACGCAGAACAGACCACTTGGTATCCATTGCTTATGCTTGCCAAGGTCAGTTATATCGGTCTACTCAAAGCCGTGGTCGGCGTGATGGTATTGCTCTCGTTACTGGAGGGGATCAGTAATATTGGCAATGTGGTTCGCCTTAAGCGCTTAGGTGGTGCAACACTTTTGTTTTACGGCTTTACCACCACCATCGCGATCACCATTGGTCTTGGCGCAGCGCTGATGATGCCCGAATGGCAACCGCTCACCAATGCACCGCCTGTGGATGAGAGCATTAGCTTTATCAACCAAGATGCAGCGGGAGCCGGAGCCATTGCCACCAAACTTATTAATATGGCGTTGGTGAATCCGTTTGCCGCGGTGACTCAGGGTAACCTGTTGGCGATTGTGGTGTTCACCATCTTGTTCGGCATTTCGCTGATTGTCGCGCTGCCAGAGTCGCACCCATTATTCGAGACCATTCGCGGGCTGAATAAAGGCATTAACACCATGRTGGCAGGCATTATCAAGCTGGCGCCGTTTGCTGTGTTTGCGATTGTTTTCCAATTCTCCCATAAAGGGGATAACGATCTATTCGGCCAGCTATTTAGCTTCGCCGCCTTGGTATTTGGACTCACGATGGTTCATGCACTGATCGTGTTGCCGCTTATTGCACGCGTTGCTGGTGGTATTGGCTTTGTGAGTCTGTTTCGCGCCATTTCTGCACCACTGGCGATGGCGTTTGCCACTTCATCCAGTGCTGCGACACTGCCCGTTTCGATGCAGGCTGCCAAAGAAGAGCTCAAGGTCACTCCGTCGACCGCGAGCATGGTCTTGCCGTTGGGCGCGGTGATGAACATGGATGGCACCGCGTTGTTTGAAGGCATTGCTGCGGTGTTCCTCGCACAATTGTTCGGGATTGACCTGTCGACGACCGGCATTGTGATGATCTTTATTA
>NZ_MUFL01000027.1:0-40284 GCF_001995355.1 Salinivibrio sp. PR919
ACCGTAGGCTTCTCGGTACGTGCCGAGCTTGCTCAGTAGCTTGTAACAACACACCCTTAGGTTTGCTTATCGGCTCAGGGACGTAGATCCGCTGACAAACACCCCAGGGAATTCGGGTTACTTACGCGGTCCTTGCGTGGCCATTGCTGTGTCCAACTTTGACGCCATCAGGGCGCTCCGTTGCTTAACCTGATCTTGGACGTCGACCAATGATTGCTTGGCTTCATTCAGCTCGTGGCAAACATTTAAAGCAGCAATGGCAATTAACTGCTCTGTGTTGGTTACTTTAGTGCGCTCAGCCAGTTGTTGCAACCGTTGATCGAACTCACTTGCTGCTTCTTTGAGCGCTTGTTCTTGTCCTGGTGGACAATTGACCCGAACAAAGCGATCAAGGATCTTAATTTCAACCGGTTGTGTGCTCATAATGGTTGGCTGGCTCCTCGTGCGGCCTCTTCTTCTTGGGCCAACGACACAGTAACAATGTCCGCTATTCTAGCAATTATTTTTAGCGATACACCACTTTGAAATACCTAAGCTGTGTATCTGCTGTCAATTTAGACATGGAAGCAGGCGATGAATGCTCTGACAGGTTGGCAGATGAGAGCTAAGCCGCAGTTTATGATGGCCAGTTGCTAAGCCGAGTATGAATTGATCTTTGTCATGCCCGTCGTGCAGCGCGTCGATTTACACTGCCAGCCACGATGAAACGATTTTATCCGTGCCTTCGTATCGGGAAAGGTATCAAAGCGTGTTTGCGTGCTTTTGATACGGGAGCGATTCAGCCACGCGGTGTGAAATGGTAGACTGTGGGTTTTATAACATGCACGACCAAGGGCAAGATTGTGACTGATACCCGTTTACCTCTTTATGCGCAAGCCGCGACGACTTTATCGGCAGATAGCCTTGCCGTCACACCCGCCGAAATGCATGGCTTAATCGCCGGTATGTTAAGTGGAGGTATGGCGCTGGAAGATGGGGGCTGGCTCACCATGCTTTACGACTATACCAACCAAGGTATGGGATGGCCGACTGAGGCCAAAACCCTCGCCATGCAAAGCTATCACCAGCTAAAAACACAATTGACCGGGGACGACTTAGATCTCGATATCTATGTCCCTGACGACGAGCAGGTTGGCGTAGTCGCTCGAGCAGAAGCCCTTGTCGAATGGATCAATGCGTTTTTAGCAGGGGTGGGGCTGATCGGTAAACAAGGCCGTCAACTCTCCAATGACGTCACCGAGGCGCTGAGCGACCTTAAAGCTATTGCCCAGCTTGGCATTGACGAAGACGGTGATATGCAAGAACAAGCGGAGCTGCTTGAGCAAGTTTGCGGGCATGTTCGCGTGTGCTGCATGGTGGTGCATGCTGAATTGGGTGCGCGTCCGGATGCGGATGAGACCCCAAAGACACTCCATTAATCAATGAATCAACATCGCTGACATGCGATGACCCCATACAGTATGGGATTAGGGACAGGTGGGATGAAAGCCTACGATATTATCATTGCCGGTGGGGCGATGGCCGGTGCCACGGCCGCACTCGCGCTGGATACATTAAGTGGTGGTCAGCTGCGTATTGCCGTGGTTGAGGCGATGTTGCCCGATCATGCCAATCACCCCGGGTATGATGCACGCAGTATTGCCTTGGCACAGGGAAGCTGTGCTGCACTGGAATCGCTGGGTTTATGGTCGGCGTTAGCCCCATTTGGCACCCCGATTCAGCATATCCATGTCTCGGACCGCGGCCATGCGGGGCAGACACAGATTGATGCGAACGCTCAAGGTGTTCCTTATTTGGGGCAAGTGATTGAGCTTGCGGATGCTGGCCGTGTCTTTCATCAGCAGCTCAGTCATCGCAGCGCCATTGATCTTTATTGTCCCGATTACGTCGAACATATCGATCGTGAGCAAGCGTCGGTAACTGTTAAGCTCAAGCAAGGAGAGACCTTGCAGGCAAAATTGCTGGTGGCTGCCGATGGCGGACGCTCGCCATGCTGTCAACAGCTGAAGATCGCGCGTCAGCAGCACGACTTCCATCAGGTGGCGATCATTGCCAACGTGAGCACCGCGTTGCCGCATCAAGGGGTGGCATTTGAACGCTTTACTCGCACAGGGCCGGTGGCGTTACTGCCGATGTCGCAGGGACGGTGCTCGGTGGTCTGGTGTGTGTCACCGGATGAAGTCGACCATTGGCTCACGTGTGACGAGGCGACCTTCTTGGACGGTTTGCAGACGGCCTTTGGATGGCGCTTGGGTAAACTTCTTCATGTTGGCACTCGGCATGCCTATCCGTTGGTGCTTAATCAAGTGGTGAGTCCGGTCAGCCACCGTGTGGCGGTGGTCGGCAATGCGGCACAAAGCCTCCATCCTATCGCGGGGCAAGGGTTTAATCTTGGTCTACGGGATGTGATCACGCTAGCCGAGGTTCTGACGGCAGCGTCAGCACGCGGCGAGGATCTGGGCGCAATGCCAGTCTTAACCCGCTACGCGCAACATAGAGAAGCGGACCGAGAGGCCACCATCGCCACCACATCCGGGTTAGTGCACCTGTTCTCTAACCAAAATGCGGTGTTATCAGCCACTCGTAATCTCGGACTGGGGTTGATGTCAGCTCTACCGAGTCTTAAACAACCTCTTATTCAACGCACCATAGGATGGGTAGCGCGCACATGAAGATGATCAATGCAGATATTGCCATCATTGGCGGCGGCATGGTGGGGCTCACCTTGGCGGCAGCGTTGGAACACAGCGCTTTACGTGTGGTGGTTATTGAAGGGAAAACCCCTGAGCCCAGCTTGGATACCATCCCGGATAACCGTGTGTCAGCCCTAAGCCGCGCCAGTGAACGCATATTGCGCGGCGTGGGGGCTTGGTCGGGCATTGAATCTCGCCGCATGGCAAGTTATCAAGCCATGCACGTTTGGGAGCAAGACAGTTTTGCCGAGATCGCGTTTGATGCACAAAGTCTGGGCCAGCGTGATCTGGGCCATATTGTTGAAAACCGTGTCATTCAGTTGGCGCTCCTCGATAAAATCAAACAGCAAAGTAATGTGACGTTGCTGATGCCTGAGCAGTGTCAATCGATGATGATGGGTGAGAGAGAAACCTGGCTACAGCTTGCCTCTGGTGGTGGTGTGACCGCTAAATTGGTGGTGGGGGCGGATGGCGCGCGCTCTTGGGTGCGAGGCCAAGCCAGTTTACCTTTGGTGCAACGCGATTACGGGCATCACGCGGTTGTTGCGACGGTTCGCACTGAGGTTGCCCATCAGGGCGTTGCACGGCAAATCTTCACGCCGGATGGTCCACTGGCTTTTTTACCGCTTAGTGATCCGCACCTTTGCTCGATTGTATGGTCGGTGTCACCGTGCTTGGCGCAGCACTATATGGATATGGACGACGCGGCATTTAATCAGGCTTTAACGGCACAATTTGATGTGACTCTGGGGCTTTGCGAAGCTGTGGGACCACGTGCCAGTTATCCATTAACCATGCGTTATGCACAGCAATTTGCCGCTGACCGTGTGGCCTTGGTGGGGGATGCGGCGCACACTATTCACCCACTGGCCGGCCAAGGGGTGAATTTAGGTTTGCTGGATGCTGCAGCGCTTGCTGAAACACTGATACACCTTGCTGAACAAGAAAAAGACATTGGCCTGCATGCGTCACTGCGCAATTATGAACGCTGGCGAAAAGCAGAAGCGGCGCAAATGATCGCCGCCATGCAAGGCTTTAGAAGTTTGTTTGACGGCGCTCATCCGATCAAAAAATTGATCCGTGGTGTCGGCATGCAGGCTGTGAATCATTTGCCGGGCGCTAAACTGCCATTTATTAAACGGGCGCTAGGGCTAAGTGGCGAGCTACCCAAGCTCGCCTGTGCAACATTTTCTGAATCGTCTAGCTGAGATTATTGGCGAATCGATATCTGTGTGCTAGTTGTTGTGTAGTTAATCAACCAAGTATTAGTGAACCACGAAGTCTGTTGAAACGACGATGTGTCACTGGGTGCAACAAGGAACAAAACTATGAGTGATATCCCATCAGAATTAAAATTTACTTCAACGCATGAGTGGGTGCGCCCAGAAGGCGATGGCTTGTTTACCATTGGTATCTCGGATCATGCGCAAGCCCTGTTAGGGGATATGGTATTTATTGATTTGCCCGACGAGGGCGACAGTTTTGATGCCGGAGACGATTGTGCCGTGGCAGAGTCTGTCAAAGCCGCCTCTGATATTTATGCGCCTATTTCTGGGGAAGTGGTTGCGGTAAATGAAGAGCTGGATGGTTCACCGGAATTGGTGAATAGCGACCCTTATGGTGATGGCTGGTTATTCCAAATTCGCGCTACCGATGAGTCTGAAATTGATGATCTCTTGGATGCGCAAAGCTACGAAGAAACCCTAGGGGAAGAAGACGACGACGAATAAGGTTGGCTGTCTTTGCGTCATCGTCAGGCCCTGCCTTTTGGCGGGGCCTGTTGGTTTAAGCTCGCCCTGGATGTGAATCAGTGGCGGTGTGTATTGACCGCGTGAGGCTGAGGCTCATCATGTATGGCTTGCTGATAGGCCTCACGTATCACTGCATTAACTTCTTTGACGGTTTGGTAGTGCGTGATGGTGGCGTCTTGAGGGGCTTTTAGCCAACCGTTTTCAAAATCAAAGCGTCCTCGTCCGGCAATATAAAGTCGACCTGAAAAAAGTCGCGCCACATGTTTTGCGACCAACCTTGGTACATAGCGATTAAAAACGCGCATAAACCCTTCTTGGATAGTTGAATAAACCTTGAGCCCTGTCCACTTTGCATGGTGGCTCTGAGGTGGTAACCATATTTAACGTGGTAACCATAGTTGTGATGTCGGGAAATATCGACATACAACGGCGCAGATTGTGCAAAGGGTTTGTGGCGAGGAGATGACAGCGTTATCGTACATCCTCAGTTTGGGATCTTTACCACAAATCAGCGCAGTTAAATGCGGGGACGCAACTGGGTTTTCCTCTCAGTGCCGTTAATGATGCATCGGTTAATGATTGCCCCAGCCACCCATGTGGATAGCTCAAATGATGCGGTGGTTGAATGGTCTCTGGAGAAATTGGCGTGAATCCCACGCGGCCATAAAACGCTGGGTCGCCATAGGTCATCACCAACTGATAGCCCTGCTCTTTTAGTGCGTTAAGGCCATACTGGATCAAAGACTGCCCAAGCCCCTGTTTTTGATAGCTTGGGTGGACCGCCATCGGTGAAAGCAGTGCCGCCTCGGGCATGGTTGGATAGCTTAACCGAGAAAAAAAGACTGCCCCAGCCAGCACTGAGTTATCGACCGCGACAAACCCAATCCATTCACCCTCTGGTGTGGTGTCGTGCAGCTGATGAATCAGTTGGCCAATCAGGTCCCCCTCATCCGACCCTTCGCTGTGAGTAAATGTCTCGCGGACCAGTTCAGCAACGTCATTGATGTTCACATCGGTTAAAGGTAAAAACTGCATCGCTTACTCCTTTCCATCGCAGGTTGGGTCGGCTTTTAGGGCATCGACTCGGGTTAAAACGGTCTCGGTGATATGGGCAATGAGCCACTGGGTTCGTGGGTGGGCACTGATTTGCTGTCGCCATGCCAGATGGATGTCAAACCCTGGCACATCAATGGGAGGTGCGCTCAGAGCAAGGGTGTCGGTATCGTCGAAATTATCGATACGTGCCATCAGTTCCGGAACAGTGCAAAGTAATTGGCGCTGTTTTAGCAATTGTCTCACGGTGAGAAATCGCTGCGATCCCATCACCACATGGCGTTGATAGCCTAACTTGGTCAGGGTTTGGTCGATAGGGCTGGTTAACTGACCTTGGGTGGAAACCAGCGCGTGTGGGGTTGCGACAAAATCGGCCAAACTAATGGGGGCGTGCAGCCCTGTGCTTTTGGGGTCAAACAGACAGACGTGCTGTTCGTGATACAAGTGCTGACTGGCTATGTTTTCCATCCCCTCAGGAAGCACGCCAATCACGACATCGACCTCATCATCCTCAAGCGCCTGTTGACAGCTTTTTTTGTCGACAGGGCGAAGGCTTAATTGTGCGTGAGGCAGATGAGTCGTAAAGCTATCAAATAAGGCGGGGGCAAAAATCAGCTCAGCATAATCCGTGAGCCCGATGCGCACCTGTCCATCGTAGTGTTGCGGCTCAAAGTGAGGTGGCACCAACACCTCGCTGGAGAGCGTATCGAGTAATGCCTGAATCTTAGGTGCGATATCTATCGCGCGGGCAGTGGGGACCATTTGATGGCCGCGGCGCTCAAATAAGGGGTCATCGAGCATCACACGCAAACGCGACAGGCTATGGCTCATGGCCGATTGCCCTAAGGCCAAACGCTCAGCCGCCCGGGTGACGCTGCGCGTTTCCATTAAGGTGATAAAGGTTACGAGTAGGTTGAGGTCGTATTTACGCCACTGTTTTTGCGCCATCCTTAGCCTTGACTCCTAGGGGGTATCGTCGCGACAAATGGCGGCGCGCAGAGGTTGGCAAAGTGCCACTAGGWCGGTCACTTTCACCCACAGCCCAGCATGCGGATCGCCACTGCTGATCGTGACACTATCGTGGTCGAAAATACGCTCTTCAAACACAATTGGCAGTGGCCGAGGTAAACCTAAGGGCGCGACCGTGCCAAGCGTATAACCTGTCATTGCTCGCACCTTGTCTGCGTCGGCCAGTGTCATTCGCCGACATGCTAACTGCTCGCGCACGCGCCGTGGGTCGACCTGACGATCACCGGGCACACAGGCTAATGCGTACTGGTTACCCATATCACGTAAAAGCAGCGTTTTTAGCATACGCGCCGGTAAGATCCCGCGCGCTGCCGCTGTGTCAGTGATGGATTGGGTAGCTTGCGATTGCCATAAAACCTCATAGGTCACCCCTGCCATATCAAGCGTGGCAGTGACGGCTGTGTGCAGTGGCATAGAGGCAGAAGAAGCGACCAAGGGTTATTTTTCCTCCTCGAGTGAATACGGGAGTGCGACGCGCTGCCAAATGGCGTCGGGCGCATCCGCGAATCGAAAGGCAGTGTCGTCGTCCAAGTTATTGGGTAAAACCACTAAGGCGGTTGCACGACCGTCTGAGTAGGCAGCGCCAGCAATGACGGTGCCGCCTGCTCGCCAATTGTCTCCTACCGCTCGTTCTACTTTATCACCCGGCTTAGGGGCCTGATCGGCTTGTCCTATCAATTTATACATGGCGCGTTTATTGATGCCACGGTATTTCGCGCGTGCGACCGTTTCCTGACCGGTATAACAGCCTTTGGTAAAGCTGATCGCATTCAGTACCTGCAGATTGAGGGATTGCGGAATAAACTCGCTTTTGGTGGCATCTTCAATGCGCGGCAAGGCAGCATCGACGTCGCATTGCTCCCATAGCGTGTGGTCAGCCAATAGGGCACTTTCCTGATAGGCTGCAACCAGTTGGTCCGCCGCAGCAGGACTGATGGCAAGCAACCAGCGGGTTGGCTCGAGCATCACCGCCGTGCCGTGTTCACTATGGCGCACGGCACCTTGAGCGCCGAAATGTTCTGCGATCACTTGTTCCGCCTGTTGGCCAACGACACCGAGCAATACATCTTCACTAGGCTGAAAGTCGATTTTCGAGAAGATGGCGTATTTTTTTATCTCAGTGAGTTGCGTTTGTGCAATCGACATTGGCTGCACCATGGCCAGACCGTCGCCGTGGWGGAAAAGCCGTAATACCGACCAGACTTTGCCTTTGGGATCGCAATGAGCCGCGAGGGTCGATTGATTTTTTTCGAGTTGGCTCAGATCGCAGGTCAATTGTCCTTGCAGATAGCTTTGAGTGTCGTCGCCGCTTACTTGCGTCAATGACCAGTTATCCAATGCGACCAAGGCCAAATCAGGCAGTGGGCTATTTGCATTGCGCTCGGCTGGGGTAAAGGCGACTGTTTGATACCATTCGCTCATAGAAATCACGCTCGCAGTTGAGAAAAACACAGAGTATGACACGTATACTAATCGTGCGTTGTCAGCTTGTCAGCCTTTGTATTGTAAGGGTATTGATGGCAAGCGACGTTGAATTGATAAACATCAGGGGATAGCTCTCATCTTCATCGCCGAGTTGAGAGGAAAAGTAGTCGCCCTCCGTTGGCGCTGATACTATGCATCCACTGACATCAGTGATTGAGGTAAACATGGTAAATACCGACGATAAACCACGGATCCGTTGGGCATGCCGCCGTGGCATGTTGGAGCTTGATGTAATCATTATGCCTTTCTTTGAAGCTTGCTATGACACCTTGAGTGACAGTGACAAGCAAGACTTCATCGCATTTTTAGAAAGTGACGACCCTGACTTGTTTGCGTGGCTGATGGGGCATGGTAAACCTGACGATCCTAAGATGAAATCTATCGTTGACAAGATTGTTGCCCATAACCGAAGCAAGCTTCGTACATAGTCAGCTCCGCTGTCCTCGCTATGTCGCTATTAGCCTGATCCTGTTCGGCGTGATAGCGGCATGGCTGATCACTTTTCACCTTACCCTTCCTTTGAGTGCCCGAGCCCTTGCGATTATTTACGTGATCCGCGATGGTCGAAGGTTCTACCACCAGTTACTGGCTAGCCAAGGCACCTTATCCATTGATCGCCATTTTTATGTTCAGCTGAATACCCAACCGAAAGGGAAAATGTCCTGTGTCTGGGCGACGCCTTGGTTGGTTGTCCTCGAGAATGCACAAGGGGAGTCGCGGATCTTTTTGTGGCGAGGCGGGATGCCGGACTATCACTTTCGTCTGATTTATCGTCACTGCTGTACGGCCGTTAGGGATAGTTTGTGACATTTTTGTGACGAGGTGTTTGCGCCGCTTTACTTTTACCCAGCTTGGCCGATAGTAAAAGGTGCACACAATGTGTAGGGCTATTGAAACTCTGAGTTTGGTTGTAGGGTGACTATGAATATAAAGCAAAAACTATTGCTGCTAACCGCGATGTCGGTGGTAGCCCTGTTGGCCGTGGCGGGTGTGGCATGGAAAGCGGAAAGCAAGCTTGGCAACATGCACCGTCAGTTAACCACAGTGTCCGATCTTGAAGTGATTCTGCTTAATTTGCGACGTAATGAAAAAGACTTTCTTGCCCGCATGGACCCTAAATATCTCTCCCGGTTTGATAACAATGTTGACGCCTTCAATAGCCTGCTCGGTGAACTGCGCACGGACAGTCAAGCGCTTGGCCTCGATACGCAAATCATTGGTCAAGTATCGACAGCGATGCAAGGCTACGCGCAGGGATTTCGTGACCTTGGCGCAGGTTACCAGCGTCTTGGCCTAGAGGCCGGACAAGGTTTGCGTGGTGATATGCAACAAGCTAGCGAGAAGCTGGTTGCGGCGACCCAAAACGATATTGTGCTGGAAAGCAGCGCGCGCCTATTGGTGGCGGAAGCGAAGCTGTTCGTTAATAGCAGCAATATGAGCCACATCGAGCAATATCAACGGCAATTGAAAGAACTGTCAGGTTACCTAAAAGGCGATCTATTAGCGGTATTCCAAGCGCACCACACGACGGTAAAGGCGGTAGTAAGGCAAAAAGAGCAACTGGGATTGGCGCATGACCAAGGCCTGTTGGGCAATATCCGTGGCAAGACCCACCAAGTTGAAGAGATGTTTGAAACCTTGAGTGAGTCTTACCAAAGCGCCATTACCAAGGCACAGAGAGAAACCATGGTTCTGACTGCGTCGATTGTTATTCTCTTGGCGCTGGTGATGACGGTGGTTTCTTTGTGGATGAATCGAGGGATTCAGCGCCGCATTTATAGCTTTAGTGAGAAAATGAGCCAGATCACGCAGCAAAAAGATTTGACGTTGCGGGCCGATGAGGCAGGTCGCGATGAAATTGCGGCGATGGCCAAAGATGTCAATCAGATGCTGGCTGGCATCCAAACCATGGTGACGGATGTGCGTTCTGCGGTGCAAGCGCTGCATCAAAGTGCCGAGCAAGTCGAGTCGCGTAGTCATCAAACTAGCTCTGCGCTAACCACCCAGTTAGATGAAACCACCCACGCTGCAACTGCGATGAACGAGATGGAAAGCACCATTCGTGATATTGCCAGCAATACCGACCAAGCGGCTGACAATGCACGTACCAGTTTGGGTCGCGCGCAAAATGGTCAGCAAGTGGTGGATGATACCCGCACCATGATCATGACTTTGTCAGAAACGCTCAGCAATACCAGCAACGAAGTGTTGGAGCTGAGTAAACTGTCCGAGACCATTGGGTCGGTGCTTGATGTCATCAAAGATATTTCCGAGCAAACGAACTTGCTGGCCCTGAACGCGGCAATTGAAGCGGCTCGAGCCGGTGAACAAGGACGTGGTTTTGCGGTGGTTGCCGATGAGGTACGTCAGCTGGCGACCCGTACGCGAGAATCGACCGATGAAATCGCCGGTATTATTGGCTCGTTGCAGGACCAAACTCAGTCGGTTGCGGAGCGCATGGAGCAAAGCCGCGAAGATGGGCAAACGTCTGTATCTAAAGTGGAGGCGGCTTCCCAAGAATTGGCGCAAATCATGGCTGATATGCAACATATCATGGACATGAGCACCCAGATCGCGACCGCCATTGAAGAGCAAAGTTCGGTTGCCAAAGAAGTGAACCAAAACGTGCATACCATCCAGGATATTGCCCAAACCAGTACCGATCGCGCCCAGCAAAACCGTGATGCAGCCCATCAGGTGGCGGAAGAGGCGGCGAACCTAGAGCGCGCGGTGAGCCAGTTTAAAAGCTGAGTAAGCAATGCGGTGTAGATTGAGTGCTGTTTCGTTAAATGAGAAAAGGCCAGCGTTTGCTGGCCTTTATTATTACCGTCACATGGTTAGCAAGGTTGATCCGGCACCAAAATGGTTGGTCCAGAGTCCGGTAACTGCTCTGGGTAATCAATGGTGTAGTGCAGCCCTCGGCTTTCTTTACGCTGCATTGCACATCGCACCATCAGTTCCGCCACTTGCAACAAGTTACGCAGCTCTAGCAAGTTATTCGACACGCGGAAATTGGCGTAATACTCGTGAGTTTCTTGCTTGAGCAGTTCAATACGACGCAGTGCGCGCTCCAGACGCTTGGTGGAGCGAACAATCCCCATATAATCCCACATGAACAAACGCAGCTCGTGCCAGTTGTGCTGGATAACCACTTCTTCATCGGAGCATATTACTTGGCTCTCATCCCAAGCAGGGAGCGGAGCAAGCGGCTCAACATGGTCTTGGTGCGCTTTGATATGTTCAGCGGCAGACCACGCGTAGACCACACACTCCAGAAGCGAATTAGACGCCATCCGGTTGGCGCCGTGCAAGCCGGTATAGCTCACTTCGCCGATTGCATAGAGGCCCGGCAAGTCGGTATTGCCGTTTTGGTCAACAATCACACCGCCACAGGTATAGTGAGCGGCTGGTACAATCGGAATCGCGTCCTTGGTGAGATCAAACCCATAGGTCTGCAGCTTCTCGTAAATGGTCGGGAAATGCTTGGTGATAAAGTCAGGATCTTTATGACTGATATCTAAGTACATGCAATCAGCCCCGAGGCGCTTCATCTCATAGTCAATGGCACGGGCCACCACATCACGTGGGGCTAGCTCGCCACGCTCATCAAACTCTGACATGAATCGTGTCCCATCTGGGCGTTTTAGATGGGCGCCTTCACCACGTAATGCTTCGGTAAGCAAAAAGTTACGGGCATCAGGATGATACAAACAGGTTGGGTGGAATTGATTAAATTCCAAATTAGCGACCCGACACCCCGCACGCCAAGCCATAGCGATGCCATCACCAGATGACACATCTGGGTTCGAGGTATACTGATACACCTTGGATGCACCACCAGTCGCCAGCACTACAAAATTGGTCCGTACCGTGTCGACCACTTCTCGATCGCGGTTCCAGACATAGGCACCTAACACATGATTGGGACCACCAAGGCCGATTTTTTTACGCGTAATAATGTCGAGCGCATTATGGCGTTCGAGCAAGGTAATATTGGGGTGGTTGCGTACATTGTCTTGCAGTGAGGTTTGCACGGCCATGCCGGTGGCATCCGCAGCATGAAGAATACGGCGGTGACTATGCCCACCTTCGCGGGTGAGGTGATATTTCGGCGTGTCACTCTCAGTATCTTCTTGGTCGAAAGGCACGCCGCCATCGATCAGCCATTGTACGCAATCTTTCGCATTTCGAGCGATAAAGTCGACAACTTGCGTATCACAAATGCCAGCGCCTGCAATTTGTGTGTCTTCAACGTGTGACTCGACAGAGTCCTGCTCATCAAAAACCGCGGCAATACCACCTTGCGCGTACAAGGTGGCTCCTTCGCTTAATGGGCCTTTGCTAAGTACAATCACTTTATGTGTGGGCGCCAAACGTAGCGCCAATGATAGGCCGGCRGCACCGCTGCCGATAACCAGCACATCACATTGATGTTCCTGAGTTGTGGTCGTCATGATCCCTGGTCCTCTTTCTACGCGGCCCATGTTACACCAATTTGTCACGCCTGCGCGCACTTGGATCAAATCACAGTGAACGGAGGGGGAAAGTTTGCAACCATGCTATCCTTCGGGCGACAATATAGGCGGGCTAGGTTGTCATAATTTAGCCAGCCCGTCACAGTAATGTGATGACACCCAAAATAAAACCAACATGGTGAGGAACTTTTCCCCAGCCACTTCGTCGTAGTATGTGCGAATGCTCGCAAGAGGGTTTAACCGCGTTCTGACAACGTCGGGCACAGAATTTCGATAATCGGGCGGAAAGAACAACCAAGGAGTAAACGCTCGAATGAGCGAGCAGCTAACCGATCAGGTTCTAATAGAACGTGTACAGAATGGTGACAAGCAAGCATTCAACCTGTTAGTCGTCAAATATCAAAATAAGGTGTGCAACCTTATTGCCCGCTACGTGGGAACACACAGTGGCGATATTCCGGACATCGCACAAGAGGCGTTCATTAAAGCCTATCGTGCCTTGCCGGGGTTTCGTGGTGAGAGTGCGTTTTATACTTGGCTGTATCGCATTGCGGTGAACACAGCAAAGAACCATTTGGTGGCGCAAGGGCGCCGTCCACCCGGCAGTGATATAGACGCAGAAGATGCAGAGAATTTTGAAAGCGGCGGCTCACTAAAAGAAATTTCGAACCCTGAGAACTTGATGTTGTCAGAGGAACTGAAGCAGGTAGTTTTTTCGACGATCGAATCACTGCCTGATGACTTAAAAACCGCAATTACGTTGCGTGAGCTCGATGGACTCAGCTACGAAGAAATTGCACAGGTAATGGATTGTCCAGTCGGTACGGTACGGTCTCGTATTTTCCGCGCTCGAGAAGCGGTGGAAAAGCGCATCCGACCACTGATGAAACGGTAACGTGTTTTGCTGGCTGCATGACGGTGACATGAATGACGGATAGAGAACAAATTTCAGCGTTGTTAGATGGTGAGGTCGTGGATAACGCAGTGATCCACCAACTCGAGCACGATAATGACGCGCTGCAAACATGGGAAAGTTTCGGGACCCTCCGTGACGTAATGCGAGGCGAAACCCCAAGTGCCGCACAGTGGGACATTGCTGGGGCGGTGGCGTCTGCGTTAGACAAAGAGCCAGCGCATACCCCTGTTCATCATTACGACAGTGATGTTGTACCTATGCATGAAGCGCAGCCGACGCCGGAAAAAGCCCGTCGTCACTTGCCCAACTGGCTTCAACAAGTCACGCAAGTGGGGATGGCCGCCTGTGTGTCATTGGCCGTGATTGTCGGTGTGCAGCAGTATAACCAGCCGGAGAGCACATCGCCGGTAGCGAGTACCGCCACGCAACCACCGGTACTAGAGACCATTCCGTTTTCGGGTGCTGCAGAACCGGTGAGCCTGAGCCGAGACGATTTTCGCTCAACGCCCACTGAAGCGCAGTTGATGGAGCAACGTCGCCGGATTAATGCGATGTTGAAAGACTACGAATTGCAGCTTCGTTTGAATAAAGATAGGCTGTCTGAGAATCAGACACTGGCACCGTCGATGAGCAGTACAAATCAATGAAAAAAACTCTGATCGGTGCGCTTGCGCTGGTCGGTTTGATGTCTGCGCAAGCCTCGGCCGAACCTTCTGCCGAGGCTTTGTTACATCAAATGGACGTCGCAAGCGACACATTAGACTATGAAGTGTCCTACATCATGGTCGGCAAAAATAGTTTAGAGCCGATGCGCTTTCGTCATGCGCGCGTGGGTGAGCATGCATTCGGGCACTTAATGTACCTCAGTGGACCGCCGCGCGAAGTGATCCGTCGCGGCGATGAAGTGAGCTACTTTGAGCCGGGGTATGACCCCTTTACCATTGCCAGCGATCATATCGTTGCGCCACTTCCCACCTTGATTCAAACCGATATTGATGTCCTTGCACGTCAGTATGACTTTGTCTCAATGGGAGAATCTCGTGAAGCGGGTATGGCTTGCCAAGTGGTGCGAATTACCCCAAAAGATGGTGAGCGTTACTCGTATCTGTTGTGGATTGATGAAGAGAGCAAGCTTCCGGTCCGCGCGGATTTATTGGACCGAGATGGTGATCCGCTGGAGCAATATCGCGCATTGTCGCTCGTGGTCACGCCGCGCATTAGCGAAGCGATGCAGCAACTGGCAGAACTCACGCTGCCCCCCGTACTCAAACTGCCCACTACCAGCCGCTCATCATTAGATTGGCAAGTCACCCAATTACCGGATGGTTTTGAGCCTGTGTACAGCAATCGCCATCGTTTGATGATGACCAAGCGTGCGGTTGAAAGCCAAATGTTTAGCGACGGCCTGTTCAGTTTTTCGGTTTATTTGGCCAAAGCGGACGATGTCTCGGTGCGCGAGCAAATTGTCCGTCAGGGGCGCCGGACGTTGCACAGTGTGATTAGCGGAAACGCAGAGATTACCGTGGTGGGTGATATTCCGCCCGAAACCGCTAAACGTGTCGCTAATTCGGTGCGTATAACCGATAATGGAGAAAAAGCATCGCAACAGGTTGAACAATGATTAAAGCGCTCGCGGAAGTGACTGGATATCAAGATGGCTGGCTGGCACTGGCGTGTCAGCAACAAACCAGCTGTGGCAGTTGCCAATCACAAAGTCAGTGTGGCACCGGTATCGTGTCTAAAGCGTTGCCCGGTAAGGTCAATCATGTCAAAGTGCGTGCCCCCAAAGCATTACCGGTCGGGACCTTGGTTGAAATTGGTCTCGCGGAAGCCACCTTGGTGCGTTCCGCGTTAATTGTCTATCTGGTGCCGCTGGTGATGTTGATGGTAGGCGCACTGCTTGGTCAGTTTGTGTTTGCCGAGCTTGCCAGTGGCGGCGAGGCTGGCGTGATTGCCACCAGTGTCGGTTTTGGCACACTCGGTGTGCTGATTGCACGCTATTTGGCGGCACGGGTAGGAACACCTGAGCAACAGCAGCCCCAGTTATTACGCGTGATGGGAGAGCCAGTTTCCGAGCTCGCGGTGATAAATGCAGCACGTCAGGATAGCGACTAGCCACTATTTTCGGTAGAATCCGCCCCACCTGATCCTAGGATCCCATTCTTATAGATAACGAGTAAGTCACACTAACACATGAAGCATATTCGTAACTTTTCGATCATCGCCCACATTGACCACGGTAAGTCGACCCTTTCCGATCGACTCATTCAAGTATGTGGGGGCCTTACTGACCGGGAAATGGCTTCTCAGGTCCTCGACTCTATGGACTTAGAGCGCGAGCGCGGTATCACCATCAAAGCACAGAGTGTGACACTGAACTATAAAGCCAAAGACGGCAATGAGTATCAGCTTAACTTCATCGATACGCCAGGACACGTCGACTTCTCTTATGAGGTGTCACGCTCACTGAAAGCGTGTGAAGGTGCTTTGCTGGTGGTAGATGCTGGACAGGGCGTGGAAGCTCAGACCCTAGCAAACTGCTACACCGCGATTGAAATGGACTTGGAAGTCGTGCCTGTTCTTAACAAAATCGACCTCCCGGCTGCCGACCCTGATCGCGTCGCGCAAGAAATTGAAGACATCGTGGGTATTGAAGCCATTGATGCTACACGCTGTTCGGCGAAAACCGGCGTGGGCGTGGATGATGTACTGGAAGATATTGTACGTCTTATTCCGTCACCAGAAGGCGATCCGAATGCTCCCACGCAAGCCCTGATCATTGACTCTTGGTTTGATAACTACCTAGGGGTGGTGTCATTGGTGCGTATCCGTGAAGGTGAGCTCAAAAAAGGCGATAAAGTCAAAATCATGAGCACCGGCCAAGAGTGGAACATTGACAGCATCGGCATTTTCACGCCGAAACGCAAAGAGCTCCAAGGGCTGAAAACGGGTGAAGTGGGCTGGGTGATCTGTGGCATTAAAGACATTCTTGGCGCGCCAGTGGGTGACACCATTACCCATGCAAAAAATGGCTGTGAAAAGCGCATTGAAGGTTTCCAAAAGGTCAAGCCACAGGTGTATGCCGGTTTGTTCCCTATCTCCTCGGATGATTATGAAAACTTCCGCGATGCGCTAGGTAAACTGAGCTTAAACGACGCCTCACTGTTTTATGAGCCAGAAAGTTCAGCCGCACTGGGCTTTGGTTTCCGCTGTGGTTTCCTTGGTATGCTCCATATGGAAATCATCCAAGAGCGTCTTGAGCGTGAATACAACCTCGACCTGATTACCACCGCCCCGACGGTTGTGTACGAAGTGACACAAAACGACGGAGAAGTGGTGTACGTGGATAGCCCCGCGAAGTTGCCGCCTATCAACGATATCGACACCATCGGTGAGCCGATTGCCCGTTGTAACATCTTGGTGCCAAGTGAGTTTGTCGGTAACGTCATCTCCTTATGTGTGGAGAAGCGCGGCATGCAAGTAGATATGGTGTATCACGGCAACCAAGTGGCGCTTACCTACGATATCCCAATGGCTGAAGTGGTCTTGGACTTCTTCGACCGGATTAAATCGACGTCCCGCGGTTACGCCTCTTTGGATTACAACTTCCAGCGCTATGAAGTATCAGACATGGTGCGGGTAGATATTCTTCTTAACGGCGACCGTGTTGATGCCTTGGCGATTATTACTCACCGTGATAATGCCCAGCCTCGAGGCCGTGATTTGGTTGAGAAGATGAAAGAGTTCATCCCACGTCAGCAATTTGATATTGCGATTCAGGCGGCGATTGGTAACCACATCATTGCACGCTCAACCGTGAAGCAATTACGTAAAAACGTTACAGCTAAATGTTATGGCGGTGACGTGAGTCGTAAGAAAAAACTACTGCAAAAACAAAAAGAAGGTAAGAAGCGCATGAAGCAGATCGGTAACGTCGAACTGCCGCAAGAAGCCTTTTTGGCCATTTTGCATGTGGGCAAAGACAAATAATAACGGATTAAAGTATGGCCAATACATTTTCTTTGATACTGGTGCTGGTGACTGTGGTCACCGGCATAATTTGGGTGTTAGACAAGTACCGTTGGGCGCCGCAACGCCGCCAAGCGGCCGCGAAAACCCTAAACGTGTCTGACAGTGATGTCGATAGCGAACAAGTTGCCAAGGTGGCGCCTCAGCCCAGTTGGATTGAGAACGCGGTATCGATTTTCCCGGTCATTGCCGTGGTATTGGTCTTGCGATCCTTTATTTATGAGCCTTTTCAAATTCCATCAGGATCCATGATGCCAACCTTGCTGGTTGGCGATTTTATTTTGGTGGAAAAGTTTGCCTATGGGCTGCGCGATCCCGCGTTTCATACCGAGCTGGTTGAGACCGGCAAACCGGAACGTGGTGATATCGTGGTCTTTAAGTATCCACCACAACCGAATATCGATTACATCAAGCGAACGATCGGATTGCCGGGCGATACCATTGTCTATACCAAAGAAAAACGACTGTGTATCCAGCCCAAAGGGCAATCACAATGCGAGCCTGTGCCCATTGATAATATTGAGCCGAGCGAGTTTTCCCAAGGCGGTGTGAACTTGATTCAGGCGCAAGAAACCTTGGGCGCGCAAGCACACCAGATCCTCGTGAATCCATCCCGCAATGACCGCGTGGCTGCCTATCAGCCTCGTCCGGGCGTCAACCGCTGGGTGGTGCCGGAAGGCCATTACTTCATGATGGGGGATAACCGAGATAACAGTGCTGACAGCCGTTTCTGGGGATTTGTCCCTGAACGCAACTTAGTCGGCAAAGCGGTGGCGATCTGGATAAGCYTTGAGTTCGAGCGTGACAGTGATAGCTGGCTACCATCTTGGGTGCCGACAGGCGTTCGCTTTAACCGTATTGGTGGTATTAATTAATTCTGGAACATGATGACAACACTAACAGATAAACTGCAGCGTGAGATTGGCTACCAATTCAATAACGCGGCATTACTTGAGCTTGCACTGACACACAGAAGCGCCAATGGCACCCACAATGAGCGTTTGGAGTTTCTGGGTGATTCAATTCTCAGCTTTGTGATTGCTGACGATCTCTACCACCGTTTTCCCAAAGTGGATGAGGGGGATATGAGTCGTATGCGCGCAACCTTGGTGCGCGGCAATACTTTGGCTGAGATTGGCCGTGAGTTTTCACTGGGCGAAGTACTGCGCCTTGGCCCAGGAGAACTTAAAAGTGGCGGCTACCGCCGAGACTCAATTTTGGCGGATGCGGTAGAAGCGCTGATTGGTGCTATCTTTTTGGATAGTGATATTGATACGGTGCAGCGCATTATCCTCAACTGGTATCAACAACGCTTAAATACCATTGAGCCAGGCGTCAGCCAAAAAGACCCCAAAACCCGCTTGCAAGAGCACCTACAAGGCAAGCGTAAACCGTTACCGTCTTACACGGTAATGAAAGTACGTGGCGAGGCACACAACCAAGAGTTTACGGTGGAGTGTCAAGTGGCAGGACTGGAGCGTTCTGTGATAGGTAAAGGCAGCAGTCGTCGCAAGGCAGAGCAAGCGGCTGCAGAGTTAGCATTACAGAAGTTGGCACAATGACACAAGCACAGCACTGCGGATTTATCGCCATTGTCGGGCGTCCAAACGTCGGCAAATCGACCTTGCTCAACCGTCTCGTTGGGCAAAAGCTCTCGATTACGTCACGCAAACCGCAAACCACGCGCCACCGCATCATGGGCGTAGATACCCGTGATAACTATCAAGCCGTCTATGTAGATACACCGGGACTGCATATTGAAGAAAAGCGTGCGATCAACCGCCTGATGAACCGAGCGGCAAACAGCTCGTTGACCGATGTTGAGCTCGTTCTTTTCTTGGTGGATGGCACCCACTGGACCAAAGATGACGAAATGGTTCTGAACAAGCTGGCGCGTTCCGGGTTGCCAACCGTACTCTTGGTTAACAAAGTGGATAATGTGCGTGAAAAGACCGAACTCTTCCCGCACCTACAAACCTTGTCGGAAAAGATGGAGTTTGTTGATGTGATCCCTGTGTCCGCGAAACACGGTACCAATATCGATGTGGTCGAGCAGCGTGTTCGCGATGCGTTGCCTGAGTGTGAGTACTACTTCCCGGAAGAGTATGTGACAGATCGCTCGCAACGCTTTATGGCGTCAGAAATCATTCGTGAAAAGCTAATGCGTTTCACGGGTGAAGAGTTGCCTTACTCGGTGACCGTCGAAATCGAGCGCTTTGATTACAATCCAGAGACGGATGGTTTTCATATCAATGGCCTGATTTTGGTCGAGCGCCATGGACAAAAGAAAATGGTGATTGGTAAAGGCGGCGAGAAAATCAAACGCATCGGCCGTGAGGCCCGACTCGATATGGAAGATCTATTTGAGCGCAAGGTCTACCTCGAGCTTTGGGTTAAAGTAAAATCCGGCTGGGCAGATGACGAACGTGCACTGCGCAGCTTGGGCTACATTGACGATCTCTAAGTTACCCACTCGGTAGATATACACAGGAGGGGCGGCGTGGACGGCTTTCAACGCGGTTTTGTGCTTCACTCACGCCCCTATAGCGAAACCAGCCTGATCCTTGATGTGTTCTCAGAAGGGGAAGGGCGAGTTAGCTTGCTGGCTAAAGGCGCGCGCGGTAAGCGCTCTGCACTCAAAGGTGCCTTACAACCTTTCACCCCACTGTTGCTAAAATGGGGCGGTCGCGGCGAATTGCGTACCCTTCGGAGCGCTGAAGCGACCGGTTTGGCGTTACCACTCTCTGGCAATGCGCTCTATTCTGGTTTTTATCTCAACGAAGTTTTAATGCGCGTCCTTGAGCCGCAAACGCCGTACCCGACGGTCTTCCTCGATTATGTCACTGCACTGACGCAACTAGCACGCTATAACAACCCTGAGCCGGCACTGCGCCGTTTTGAACTCGCGTTACTCGAGGCGCTGGGCTATGGGGTTGATTTTCTTCATTGCGCTGGCAGTGGTGACCCGATTGACGATAACATGACGTATCTGTTTCGCGAACAACAAGGGTTTGTCGCGTCCCTGATGAAAAGCCAACAGCGGCAGTTTACCGGTCACGATCTGCGTGCGCTGGCGACGCGTCAATTTGACACCAGCGACCAATTGCGGGCTGCTAAGCGGTTTACACGCATTGCGCTTAAGCCATACTTAGGCCCTAAGCCGCTCAAAAGCAGAGAATTGTTTAGAAGGAAATAATCATGAATAAGATTTACTTGGGTGTGAATATTGATCACATTGCCACCGTGCGTAATGCGCGTGGTACCGCGTACCCAGATCCTGTCCACGCGGCTGAAATGGCAGAACGTGCCGGGGCGGATGGCATCACTGTCCATTTGCGTGAAGATCGTCGTCATATCACGGACCGCGATGTGCGCATTCTCAAAGAAACGCTACAAACGCGCATGAATTTAGAAATGGCAGTGACCGATGAAATGGTGAAAATTGCCCTCGACACCCAACCTGAATTCGTCTGTTTAGTTCCCGAAAAGCGTGAAGAATTGACCACCGAGGGAGGGTTAGATGTCGCCGGTCAATTAGACAAAGTAAAAGCGGCAACACAAGCTCTGACTCAGGCGGGCATAAAAGTATCGCTCTTTATCGATGCTGACCGTGAGCAGATTGATGCCGCTCACCAGTGTGGTGCGCCCTATATCGAGCTGCATACGGGTCACTATGCTGATGCCAGTAACGACAACGACCGCCAAGCTGAATTGAAGAAGATTTCCGCTGCGGCCAGCTACGCGGCGGATCTGGGCATTAAAGTGAACGCCGGACACGGCCTGACTTACCATAACGTCACGCCCATTGCGGCGATGCCAGAAATGCATGAGCTGAATATTGGTCATGCGATTATTGGCCGCGCCATGTTTGATGGCCTGCAAAAAGCGGTGGCAGACATGAAAGCGATCATGGAATCCGCGCGTCGCTAATGGCAATTTTAGGCATCGGCACTGATATTGTTGAGATTGCGCGCATTGAGGCGGCGCTGTCTCGCAGTGCCCGTTTTGCGGATCGTATTCTGACTGAGCCAGAGCGGGCTCAAATGGCGGCAACCCAGCAACCGGGACGCTATTTGGCGAAACGGTTTGCCGCGAAAGAAGCTGCCGCGAAGGCACTAGGAACCGGGATTGCTCAAGGGGTCAGCTTTCAAGACTTTACGGTGAGCAATCAACCGTCGGGGCAGCCCGTGCTGACCCTTTCTGGCAAGGCACAACAGCTAGCGATGGCCCGAGGTGTTAGCCATTGCTGGCTAACGCTCTCTGATGAAAAAGCCTATGCGGTGGCGCACGTGATCCTTGAGGGCACACCGGCGGCTTAAGGCCGCCGACGTATTTTACGCCTCGTCGTTCAAATACTGGGGCGCTAGCTGCTCGATATGGGCAATCTCGTCTTGTAGCTCCAGTAATTCCGGCTCGACGGTGTCGATATCTGCGCCCGCTTTGAGCTGCGTTTCCAGCTCATGACACAGCGCTTTGAGTTGCGGAACGCCGCTATATGCACAGCTGCCATGCAACTTATGAATCGCTTGCCATAAATCCTCGGTAGAGCAGGTGCCGGCCAATGCTTGCTCCACGATGGCTTTGACGCCAGCAAATGAGGCAATCAGCATCTCTAGCATTTCTTTGGCGAGATCTTCTTTACCCGCGGCTTGGCTTAACGCTCGTTGCCAATCGAGATGGCGCGCACTTTGATCGGTGCAAACCGCTTTCGAGGCGGGTTCCACATCATTCACTGTCACGGCGGAAAGCTCGTCAAAGCGTAGCCAGCGCGAGAGAGTGCTTTCTAACATGGCCTCTTCAATCGGTTTGGTGAGATAGTCATCMATGCCCGCTTCCAATAAGCGCTCTCGCTCGCCCGGCATCGCATGAGCGGTGACAGCCACAATGGGCGTTTGCTGGTTCATACCCGCTTTACGAATTTCCTGACAGGCCGTGACCCCATCCATTTCTGGCATTTGGATATCCATCAAGATGATGTCGAAGGCTTGCTGGTGGGCAAGTGCTAAGGCTTTAACCCCATTTTCGGCGGTCACCACTTTCTCGACCCGTTCGGCCAGCAAAGCGGTGATCAGCTTTAAGTTGGCGGGGTTATCATCCACGGTCATCACTGTGTACGGCGCTTTTTGATGGCTGCTGGGTTTGGGCAGTGGCAGCGGCGTAGGCTCGGGCGAACCCAGTAATGTCTCAAGGAGCTTGCGTTGTGGGATCGGTTTCGCAATGCAGGCGCTGACGCCGGCTTTTAATAAGTGTTCGGAGGCTTCCAGCTCTGTGGTCGGTAGACACACAATCACGCTGTTTGCTCGTTGCTCACAGGCGAGCACGGCTTGTTTCATGCTTTCGATTTCTGGCATTTTTCCGGCGTCAAAACATAACAGCGCAAAGGTGTATGCGTGATCGCTGAGCATCTCGACATCGGCGACGGTATCGATGTTTAACCCCACTTGCCCTAATCGATGACGGAGGATCTCCCGTGTACGAGGGTTGGGTTCAACAATTACCAGATCACGGCCAACCAACGGCTCGATATCAATTGGCTGCGAGACGGGTAAATCAGTCTGAGTGAGTTTCAACGTAAACCAGAATGAAGAGCCTTGGTGTAGGCGACTGGTAAAGCCGATGTCCCCGCCCATCTGTTGCACCAATTTTTGGGTGATCACCAACCCAAGGCCTGTCCCGCCATAACGGCGTGAGATACTGGCATCGGCCTGACGGAAGGCTTGGAAAAGCTGGGCTTGCTGGCGCTCTGAGATGCCAATGCCGGTATCTTTGACCATAAACTGTAGCTCCATGGTTTCATCATGTAGCTGTTTTAAATCGACACTGACATCAATGTTGCCACGCTCTGTGAATTTGGCGGCATTACCAATCAAGTTGATCAGCACTTGCTGAATACGTAACGGGTCACCAACCGCGCCAGCAGGGATACGGGCATCGGCACGTAAGGTTAGCTCCAACCCTTTTTCATGCGCCATGGGTGCGAGCAGACGCATGACTTCATCCAGCATATCTTGGAAGTCAAAAGGAATGTTTTCCAGCAGCAGTTTCCCAGCTTCGMGTTTGGAGAAGTCGAGAATGTCGTTGATGATGGTCAACAGGTTATTGGCGGACTTTTCTATGGTCAGTAAGTAATCGCGTTGGCTACTGCTCAACTCTGTTTTCAACATCTGCCGGGTAAAGCCAATCACCCCGTTCAAAGGCGTTCTCAACTCGTGAGACATATTCGCTAAGAACTCAGATTTCACCCGAGCGGCTTCTTGAGCATTCTTTTTAGCGATGTCTAATTCAACGTTTTGGATCTCGAGCTGCTCGAGGGTTTCGCGCAAGTCACAGGTAGCCTGATCAATGCTTTGCTGCATTTCCAAATGGTACTCGGAAAGCGAAATAGCCATGGCGTTGATGCCATTTTTGAGGGTATCGAGCTCACCCAGCAGCTCACCTTCAATACGAACATCCAAGTGCCCGCGACGGATCCTATCGACTAAGCTCACCATATTCGCAATGGGATGGGTGACATCTGAGATCAATCGGTATGCAAAGAAGCATGAGAGGATCACGCCGAGTGCGACCATCACCAATGCGGTGATCATCTCTTGATATTGCTTGAGCCGCACCGAGCTTAGATCCAGCTCCATCGCGATATAGCCTAAGGGACGCTCGACGTTTAACCCAGGCGTAAAACGGCCAATTTCCAGAATAGGCGCCCGTAAAATTAGGGTCTCTTGCTGTTGGCTTACCTGTAACTGTGTCGGGATAGGTTGGCCATTATTGACCGATAGCATCGCCAAATCACGGTGATAGTTGGAGGTAACAAACAATTCGTTGTGGCGATCGAACACCGCAATACTGCGTACAAACTGGGAGTGCTGGCGGTGCGCAAAGCCAATTAAGCGTCGCACATTTTCGCGGCTATCGTTTTTTAATCCAACCTCACTGGCAATCGCCAAAGGCTCGATAATGGCAGACCCTGTGATGGTAAGTTGTTGTTCCAAGTCCTGATAACGCGTGCTGGTAAAGAACGCACTCAGCAGGAGGCCAACAATCAAGGTAGGCGCAATGGTCAACACGGAGACACGGGTGCGGAGTCCATATTTGGTCATGCTGGATAAACTATGGGAAAATAATGGCTGTAATTAGCTGCCAGTGTACATGATTCAATAACTAAATAGTCAGCGAACTATCACAACTCCCACTGGCAGGACCTCTTTGACTCGCTTGCGACGACAAGCACTTTGACACTGGAATCCACCATGGCGCGCTTTTTTAAGCCTCAGAAGAAAAAAAACGTTGAACAAAAGCATCAGCTGCTCGCGATTCAACGCCTCGACCACCACGGTGATGGGGTCGGCTATTGGCAGAAAAAACCTATCTTTGTTCCGGGCACCTTGCCCGGTGAACAGGTACTGGTGCAGCTCACCGAGCAAAAGCGTCAGTATGCGCGGGCCAAACTGATTAAACTCGACCAGCGCGCGGAAACTCGCATTGAGCCGGCTTGCCCTTTGTATCAACAATGTGGCGGCTGTAGTTTGCAGCATTTAAGCCACTCAGGCCAAGTGGCACACAAGCGCGCAGTGCTGACAGAATTGATTGAAAAATTTGCCGGAGACGAGACGGTCGAGCTGTCGGATGGCGCCATCGATAGCCCTTGGCAGTATCGTCGTCGTGCGCGCATCAGCTTAAAAGTCGACAATAAAGGGGCGCTGACCATGGGGTTTCGAGCTCGTCAAAGCAATGCCATTGTCGATGTGGACCACTGTCCTGTCCTTAGTGAACCCTTAAATCAGCTGCTTGCCAGTTTACGGCCTTGTTTAGATGGGCTGCGAGGACGCCGAATCCTCGGCCATGTTGATTTGATTGAGGCAGACAATGGCTGTATTGCGTCGTTGCGCACCACCAAGGCGTTACATGCAGAAGATAGGCAAGCGCTTCAAGCATGGGCAGAGCTGACAGGCTGCATGTTGTATTGGCAGCAAGCTGACGGGCCGCTTGAACGAGTGGTGGGCGAGCCTCCGTATTACGAGAGCCAACAAACCCGCCTCTATTTTCAGCCTGGCGACTTTATCCAAGTCAACGCGGCGGTGAACCAACAGATGGTCGCCCAAGCACTAAACTGGCTAGAGCTTGCGTCAACCGATGTGGTGTTGGATCTGTTTTGTGGTCTTGGCAACTTCAGCATCCCCATGGCAAAACAGGCGAAAACCGTGATTGGGGTAGAAGGGGTTGAGGCGATGGTTTCGCAAGCTCAGGATAATGCGAAGGCCAACCAAGTAAGCAATGCGCAGTTTTACCAAGCAGATCTCAATGGTGAGACGCTGAATGGGGACTGGACACAGCACGCATTTGATAAAATCCTGCTCGATCCCGCTCGAGCAGGGGCTGCCGGAGTGATGGACTTTGTGGCACAATCTAGCGCTACACACATTGTTTACGTGTCCTGCAACCCAGCAACGCTGGCGCGGGATAGTCGCGTGTTGTTGGCACAGGGTTACCAACTAACTCGCTTGAGTATGCTTGATATGTTTCCGCAAACAGGGCATTTGGAATCCATGGCACTGTTTCGACGCTAGGCGTCGTCAATGATGTGTTCGATCTAAAGCCACGCGGTTAAACATGGATATGCCTCTTTCGCTGAGGCGAAAGATAAGGATAGGAACAGTTATGGTTGCGGTACGAGAAGCCCATCTGCATGAAGATGAAGCCTTTGATCTTCAAACTTGGATTGCGCGGTTAGGACAAGACGCCTCAACCGCTCAAGCACTGCTGGATGGGTACAATTATTGTCGTACGTTAGGGGATGAAACGGCGCTGAGCCAACCGCTGTGGCGTGGCCGAGAGATGATTGAAATCTTGGTGACCCTGAGTATGGACGCCGACACGCTCCTCGCCGCGCTCTTCTTCCCGGTGGTGGAAGCCAAATTGCTGGCGCTCGATACCTTGGAAGAGCGCTATTCGCCCGCGATTGTCAAACTGATTGAGGGCGTGCAGCAAACTGCCGCCATCCGTCATTTGAATACCCAAACCGATGCCGAAGCAACCTCAGCACAGGTGGATAATGTTCGCCGCATGTTACTGTCTATGGTCGAAGATTTCCGTTGCGTGGTGATCAAGCTGGCTGAGCGTATTTGCTATCTGCGTGAAGTTAAAGATGCACCGGAAGAGGTGCGTTTGCAGGCGGCGAAAGAGAGTGCCAACATCTATGCACCCTTGGCCAACCGTCTCGGTATCGGTCAGTTAAAATGGGAAATCGAAGACTACGCCTTCCGCTACCAGCATGCGCAGACCTATAAACAAATCGCGAAGCAACTGGCTGAACGGCGTATCGATCGCGAAAACTACATTACCGCGTTTGTCACTGATCTGCAGCAGGCGATGGAAGCCTCACACATCAACGCGCAAGTCTATGGCCGTCCCAAGCATATCTACAGTATTTGGCGCAAAATGCAGAAAAAAAATCTGCAGTTTGATGAGCTGTTTGATGTACGTGCGGTGCGCATTATCGCCGAAGAACTACAAGACTGTTACGCCGCATTGGGCGCGGTGCACACCAAATATCGTCACTTGCCGAAAGAGTTCGATGATTACGTCGCCAACCCCAAACCCAACGGTTATCAGTCGATTCATACCGTCGTATTGGGGCCGGAAGGCAAACCGGTCGAAATTCAAATTCGCACCCGTCAAATGCATGATGATGCGGAGCTCGGGGTGGCGGCGCACTGGAAGTACAAAGAAGGCTCGGCCAGTGGACGCAGTGGCTATGATGAGAAAATTACCTGGCTGCGAAAACTCTTGGCGTGGCAAGAAGAGATGTCCGACTCAGGCGAAATGCTGGATGAGTTGCGCAGCCAAGTCTTTGATGATCGCGTGTATGCCTTTACGCCGCGTGGCGATGTGGTCGACCTGCCAAGCGGTGCGACGCCGCTCGACTTTGCCTACCACATTCACTCCGAAGTTGGCCATCGTTGCATTGGTGCCAAGGTAGAAGGACGCATTGTGCCTTTCACCTATCACTTGCAAATGGGGGATCAGGTTGAAATTATCACCCAAAAAGAGCCTAACCCCTCACGTGACTGGCTGAACCCAAGCTTAGGCTTTGTGAATTCGAGCCGAGCGCGGGCAAAAATCAATGCTTGGTTCCGCAAACAAGACAGAGATAAAAACATTGCCGCGGGTAAAGAAATTCTCGATACCGAACTACAAAAAATTGGCGGTGCCAGTAAAGATGCGAGTTTGGCGCTCAAGCGCTTCAATGTGAATTCACTGGAAGAGCTGTATGCGGGGGTCGGAAGTGGCGATCTGCGCATCAATCAGGTGGTTAATCACATTAACAGCCTGATCAACAAGCCAAGCTTGGAAGAAGAAGAGCAACAGTTGCTGGAAAAACTTCAGCAAAGTGAACAAAAAACCGTAGGTGGAAAAACCCATCGTGATGCGGTGGTGGTTGAAGGGGTTGATAACCTGATGACCCACCTCGCGCGTTGCTGTCAGCCGCTACCGGGTGATGACATTATGGGCTTTGTGACCCAAGGACGTGGTATTTCAGTACACCGTGCGGATTGTGAGCAACTCAACGAACTTCGTCACCATGCGCCGGAGCGAATCATCGCCACCGTTTGGGGAAAAGGGCATGTCGGGCAATACCATGTGCGCATTCGCTTATCCGCCAATGAACGTACCGGGTTAGTCAAAGACATTAATACCGTGCTCAGTAATGAAAAAGTCCGCGTTGCGGGCATGCAAAGCCGCGTCGATTACAAAAAGCAGATGTCTATCATGGACTTTGATTTAGAGATTTCCGATCTCGACACGCTTAGCCGAATTGTGAATCGGTTGGAGCAAGTCAAGGATGTGGTAGAGGCCAAACGACTCAGATAAACATCACGCCCTGTTATCGACAGGGCGTTTTTTTAAGGATAACGAAGTATGGCGTCGATTGACGATTTACTGACTATCATGGCGACCTTGCGCGACCCACAAAAAGGGTGCGATTGGGACAAAGCCCAAACCTTTGCCTCTATCGTGCCTCACACGCTCGAAGAAGCCTACGAAGTGGCCGATGCCATTGAGCGTGAACACTGGTCGGACCTAAAAGATGAATTAGGCGATTTACTCTTTCAAATAGTGTTCTACAGTCAATTGGGACGCGAGCAAAATCGCTTTGATTTTGATGCCGTCGTGGGGGCGATTTGTGACAAGCTCACCCGTCGTCACCCGCATGTCTTTGGGTCTAAAGACAGCCAAGGTGAACCGCTGCACGGCCCTGACTGGGAAGGGATTAAAGCGCAGGAGCGTGCCGACAAGGCGGCGTCAGAACAACCCACTAGCGTATTAGACGGCGTTACGTTAGGCCTTCCCGCACTGGTGCGTGCGCACAAACTGCAAAAGCGTTGTGCGCGAGTGGGGTTTGATTGGGATGCGGTAGCGCCGGTGCTCGATAAAGTGCGCGAAGAAATTGCCGAGGTTGAGCAAGAACTGGCAATCACGCCGGTAGACCCCGCGCGGGTGGAAGAAGAAATCGGCGATTTATTATTTTCGGTGGTGAATCTGGCACGCCACGTAGGCACGGATGCGGAATCCGCGTTGCGTAACGCGAATCAAAAATTCGAACGACGTTTCCGTCAAGTTGAAACTCAATTACGCAATGATGAAAAAAATATTCAAGAATGTCAGTTAGATGAACTGGAATCGGCGTGGCAACAGGTCAAAAAGCAGGAAAAAAGCAACACGCTGTAAGTTTCATCATTGATTTGCGACAAATAAAAACAGTATGGTGTGTGATAGTTTTCACGTTGTGGGAGTGAGTGGGGTCTGGTATCATGACTTCCCGTCCAGATTTCCATTAATTTCCTCTAAATCCAACTCTCAGGTTTAGCATGACGACGAATTACATTTTTGTTACGGGCGGTGTTGTATCCTCCCTCGGTAAGGGTATTGCTGCAGCCTCATTGGCAGCCATTCTTGAAGCGCGTGGCCTCAACGTCACCATCATGAAACTCGACCCTTATATCAACGTGGATCCAGGGACAATGAGCCCTACCCAGCACGGGGAAGTATTCGTCACGGAAGACGGCGCCGAGACCGACCTTGACCTCGGTCACTACGAGCGCTTTATCCGCACCAAAATGACCAAGCGTAATAACTTTACCTCTGGTCGCGTATACGCGGATGTTCTGCGCAAAGAGCGCCGCGGAGATTACCTGGGAGCCACCATTCAGGTGATTCCACACATCACTAACTCGATCAAAGACCGTATCATCGCCGGTGGTGAAGGTCACGACGTGGTGATCGTGGAAATTGGCGGCACTGTCGGTGATATTGAATCACTGCCATTCCTTGAAGCGATTCGCCAACTGACCGTGGAAGTCGGTCGTGAGCGTGCGATGTTTATGCATCTTACCTTGGTGCCATACTTGGCAGCGGCGGGTGAAGTGAAAACCAAGCCTACCCAGCACTCGGTAAAAGAGCTTCTATCAATTGGTATCCAGCCGGATGTCCTTGTTTGCCGTAGTGAGCGTCCAATTCCAGCCAATGAGCGTGCAAAAATTGCACTGTTCTGTAACGTACCAGAGAAAGCGGTTATCACCATGAAGGATGTGGATTCAATCTACAAAATTCCTTCATTGATTCGCTCTCAAGGGCTGGACGACTTGGTTTGTCAGCGCTTTGGTATCCAAGCGCCAGAAGCCGACCTGTCTGAATGGGAACAAGTCATTTACGAAGAAGCCAATCCAATGGGCGAAGTCACCATTGGTATGGTGGGTAAGTACATCGAACTGCCTGACGCGTATAAATCTGTCAACGAAGCGCTGAAGCATGGCGGATTGAAAAATCGTCTGACTGTCAACATCAAGTATGTTGACTCACAAGATCTCGAAACCCGCGGCACTGAGCTGCTCGATGGTTTAGATGCGATTTTGGTTCCGGGTGGTTTTGGCGATCGCGGCGTCGAAGGCAAAATCCTTGCCGCACAATATGCGCGTGAAAACAAAGTGCCTTATCTTGGCATTTGTTTAGGCATGCAAGTGGCGTTAATTGAGTACGCCCGTAATGTTGCTGGGATGGAAGGAGCTAACTCCACCGAATTCAGCAAAGACAGCAAATACCCAGTGGTGGGACTGATCACCGAGTGGGTCGATGAAGAAGGTAACGTGGAAGAGCGTAGCGAATCCTCTGATTTGGGCGGCACCATGCGTCTAGGCGCACAGCTTTGCCACCTGTCTGAAGGGTCTAAAGCGCATCAGCTATATGGCAACACTCAAATCCACGAGCGCCATCGTCATCGCTATGAAGTGAATAACTTGCTGCGTCCACAATTGGAAAAAACCGGTCTACTTGTATCGGGCTTGTCGGCAGACAAGAAGCTGGTAGAAATCATCGAAAACCCAGCACATCCATGGTTTGTGGCCTGTCAGTTCCACCCAGAGTTCACCTCGACTCCTCGCGACGGCCACCCGCTATTCGCTGGGTTCGTTGCGGCTGCAGGTAAAAAGCAGCGCGGTGAGCTATAACACAAATGTGAAGCGGTAGTCCTGACGGGCGGCCGCTTTTTATTTTTTGAATACAATGACAGACGAGAGGAATCACAATGTCTAAGATCGTTAAAGTTCTAGGTCGTGAAATTATCGATTCACGCGGTAACCCAACTGTAGAAGCAGAAGTACACTTGGAAGGTGGCTTTGTTGGTATGGCGGCAGCGCCATCAGGTGCGTCTACCGGTTCTCGTGAAGCACTAGAGCTGCGTGACGGTGACAAGTCACGTTTCATGGGTAAAGGCGTACTGAAAGCGATTGAAGCGGTTAACGGCCCAATCGCAGAAGCACTGCTAGGTAAAGACGCGAAAGCCCAAGCTGACATCGATCAGGTGATGATCGACCTTGACGGCACTGAGAACAAATCTAAGTTCGGTGCTAACGCGATCCTAGCGGTTTCTCTGGCTAACGCAAAAGCAGCTGCGGCAGCGAAAGGCATGCCTTTGTTTGAGCACATCGCTGAACTAAACGGCACTGCGGGTCAGTTCTCAATGCCTCTACCAATGATGAACATCCTCAACGGTGGTGAGCACGCGGACAACAACGTTGATATCCAAGAGTTCATGATCCAACCTGTTGGTGCGAAAACCCTGAAAGAAGCACTGCGCATTGGTGCGGAAGTATTCCACAACCTAGCCAAAGTTCTGAAGGCCAAAGGCCTAAGCACTGCGGTTGGTGACGAAGGTGGTTTCGCGCCTAACCTAGAGTCAAACGCTGCTGCGCTTGCTGCGATCAAAGAAGCGGTTGAGAAAGCAGGCTACGAGCTAGGTAAAGACATCACCCTAGCGATGGACTGTGCTGCGTCTGAGTTCTATGACAAAGAGCAAGGCATCTACAACATGAAGGGTGAAGGTAAAACCTTTACTTCAGAAGAGTTTAACCACTACCTGGCGAAACTGGCTGAAGAGTACCCAATCGTGTCTATCGAAGACGGCCTAGACGAGTCAGATTGGGATGGCTTTAAGCACCAAACTGAACTGCTGGGTGACAAACTTCAGCTAGTCGGTGATGACCTGTTCGTAACCAACACCAAGATCCTGAAAGAAGGCATCGAGAAAGGTGTGGCGAACTCTATCCTGATCAAATTCAACCAAATCGGTTCTCTGACCGAAACCTTGGCTGCGATCAAGATGGCGAAAGACGCCGGCTACACTGCCGTAATCTCTCACCGTTCAGGTGAAACTGAAGACGCAACCATCGCTGACTTGGCGGTTGGTACTGCAGCAGGCCAAATCAAAACTGGTTCTATGAGCCGTTCTGACCGTGTTGCCAAGTACAACCAGCTGATCCGTATCGAAGAAGCGCTGGGTGAAAAAGCACCGTTTAACGGTCTGAAAGAAGTTAAAGGTCAATAATAAAAGTCGCAGCCGATTGGCTGTGATGGAAAGGCACCTTGCCTTTCACTGTTGACCCCAAAAGCCGCCTTTATGGCGGCTTTTTTGTATTCAAGGGCGTGTAAATCGATAAGAGGTGCGTTTGAGCGCATCTTAACGCGCCGGATAAACAGAAAACCATGACACCGGCGGCCTGATCCGCTAGCCTATGCGGTTAGCATAATTGGCGTTGCTGATCCACTGAACACCTAAGGAGTGAAACCATGAGACTGCTATCTGTTGCGCTATTTATCACTCTGGCGTGGCTGCAATATGAATTGTGGCTGGGCAAGAATGGCGTTATGGATTATTGGCACACTCAGGCAAACGTCGTGGTGCAACAACAAGCGAACCAAAAGCTGGTGAAGCGTAACCAACAAATGTATGCCGAAATCGCGGATCTCAAACGTGGACAAGAAGCGATTGAAGAGCGCGCCCGTAATGAGTTGGGCATGATTAAACCTGACGAAACCTTTTTTCGTTTAGTCGACGCAACGCGATAACCCATCATCCGCACGCTCGCGGACTAATCAAAGAGAAAACGCGTGGTAGAAAAAGCCTCTTTGCAACCAGGAATTACAGCGGTGGTGCCCGCCGCTGGGGTAGGCAGTCGCATGCAGGCTGACTGTCCAAAGCAGTATATACACCTTGCAGGTAAGCCTTTAATCACCCACACCGTTGAACGCTTGCTAAGCCATGCTGCAATTGACCGCGTGATTATCGCGATCGGTGAGAACGATGGCTATTTCGCTGAGACCGGACTGGGCGACCATCCGGATATTACCGTCGTCACAGGCGGAGCGACGCGCGCGCAATCGGTACAAGCAGGGCTTGAGGYGGTACAGACCCGTTGGGTGATGGTGCATGATGCAGCACGCCCCTGCGTCACTCACAATGATATCGATGCGTTGATTCACGCTGCCCAAAGCCATTCTGACGGCGCAATCTTAGCTGCTCCGGTTCGCGATACCATGAAGCGGGCACAGCCGGATGGCTGTATTGCACAGACTGTCGACAGACAGGCACTGTGGCATGCCTTGACGCCTCAAATGTTTCCCACCCTGCACTTAAAAGCGGCATTGGCAAGCGCAGGTGATCAGGTAACCGATGACGCGTCGGCGATTGAGGCGGCGGGCGGCCATCCGCTATTAGTTCCTGCCAGTGCCAGCAATATTAAAGTGACGCATCCTGAAGATAGGGTGCTGGCGGAGTTTTACTTATCGCAACAAGAAGGCAAATCATGATGCGAATTGGACATGGGTTTGATGTACACARATTTGGTGGTGATGGCCCGGTGATCATTGGTGGTGTCGCTGTGCCTTATGAGCAAGGGTTGCTTGCGCACTCGGACGGTGATGTGGCACTGCACGCCCTGTGTGATGCATTGTTGGGCGCGATTGCGGCCGGTGACATTGGCCAGCACTTCCCAGATACCAGTGATGAGTGGAAAGGCGCGGACAGCCGTATGTTGCTGCGCGACGTTTACCGCAAAGTACAAGACAAAGGCTATCGATTGGGCAATGCAGATATCACTATCATCGCCCAAGCGCCTAAGATGGGCCCGCATATTCCCGCCATGTGTGCGGCGATTGCTGATGATCTAAAAGCCCCCATCGATGCCATTAATGTAAAAGCAACCACCTCAGAGCGACTCGGTTTTACCGGTCGTAAAGAGGGCATTGCTTGTGAAGCCGTTGTGCTATTAACAAAAGAGACGCTATGACAGACGTACTTGCTCCCTTGGCTTATATGCATGGCCAGCCGACTCAATCCGGCCAAATCAAACACTCGCCAGACGACTTTTACGTCTCGGAAACCCTCGGTTTTACCCCGTCGGGAGTCGGTGAACATTTCCTAGTGCGAATCAAAAAGCGTGGAGAGAATACGCGCTATGTGGCCAATGAGCTGGCTAAAGCATGCGGTGTGCCATCACGACAAGTAAGTTGGGCGGGCCTGAAAGATAGGCATGCGGTGACCGAGCAGTGGTTCAGCGTACAATTACCGGGCAAAGCCGATCCTGATTTGAACGAGTTTGTCGCCACGCATCCCGGCGTACTGAGCATTGAA
Organism: Salinivibrio sp. PR919; assembly: GCF_001995355.1. NCBI lineage: Bacteria > Pseudomonadati > Pseudomonadota > Gammaproteobacteria > Vibrionales > Vibrionaceae > Salinivibrio > Salinivibrio sp. PR919. Next base: position 34,395 of record NZ_MUFL01000027.1, read on the forward strand.
GCGACCGCTCGCCACCATCAAAAACTGCGGCCGGGTGATCTTATCGGGAATGATTTTGTGCTGCAGATCCGCGCTCTAGCCAAYCCGAGTGCGTTGGTGCCGCGCTTAGAGGCGATTGCAACCCAAGGCGTCCCAAATTACTTTGGTGAGCAGCGTTTCGGCCGTGAAGGGAACAACCTTGACGTAGCTCGAGCATGGGGACGCGGTGAGCGCAAGGTAAAAGATAAAAGTAAGCGCAGTTTTTACCTCTCTGCGGCGCGTTCATTGCTGTTTAATCACGTGGTTTCAGCACGTCTCGAGGCAGGCTGTTTTAGCCAAACACTGGCGGGTGATCTGTGCGTTGACGATGCCGACCAACTGGTCGCCTGCAACCAAGCCGGCGTTGAAGGGATGCGTATTACCGCCCCTCTGACCGGTGACAACGCACTGCCTACCACAGACAGTGCGCAGCAGTTTGAGCAGGCGATTCTCGATAAAGAGCCGGACCTGCTGGCCGTGATCCGCAATAACCGCATGCGCCATGACCGTCGAGAGATCTGCTTGCTACCGCAAAACATGACGTGGGAGCTAGATACAGACAGCGTGTGTGTGCGTTTTTCTCTGCCTGCCGGTGCTTTCGCCACCACAGTGATGCGTGAGCTGATTAGCCAACAAGAACAAGGAGAGCAGGATGCGCATACTGATCAGTAATGATGATGGCTACCACGCGCAAGGGATCCAAACGCTCACTCATGCATTGAGTGAGATAGCCGAGGTGGTGGTCGCTGCACCGGATCGAAATTGTTCGGGCGCGTCGAATTCATTAACGCTTGAAAATCCGCTGCGGGTTCGTGAACTAGGTCCCGGGCGTTTTGCGGTGCAAGGTACGCCCACTGACTCGGTACATTTAGCTCTGAATCAATTGGTTCCGTGGCAACCTGACTTCGTGATCACCGGAATTAACCACGGTGCAAACTTGGGCGATGATGTGCTTTACTCTGGCACCGTTGCCGCGGCCACGGAAGGGTTCTTTCTCGGCGCCCCTGCGATCGCGGTTTCATTATGTGGTCATCAGCATTTTGATACCGCCGCCCATGTGATTAAGCAGTTTTTGGCTAAAAACCAACGCCATGCCGCGCCCAGTCACCGTCTGATTAATATCAATGTGCCGGATGTGGCGATTGATGCGTTAAAAGGATGGAAAGTGACTCGTCTTGGTGCCCGTCATCATGCCGAAGACGTGATAAAACAGGGCGATCCGCGTGGGAAACCCATATACTGGATCGGTGCGCCCGGAAAAACGCAAGATGCTGGGCCGGGCACGGATTTTCACGCCATAGCGGAGCAATACGTTTCTATTACGCCGCTTCAAGTGGATCTTACCGCTCACGACACGCTCGGAGCGTTTTCTCAGTGGTTAGCGGAATAACTGCTGAAAACAGGCTGGCCAACTTAACGCGCCAGCCTATTTCGTTCGATTAATACTCAGTGATAAAGGAAGCAGACGTTGAGTCAAGCGCAATCACTTATTCAATTTTTGCAGCAACAAGGTATTGATAACCAAAGCGTTCTAGATGCAATGCAAGCCGTGCCTCGGCACCTGTTTGTTTCTGAAGCCATGACTCACCAAGCATACGGAAACAATGCGTTACCGATTGGGTGGGGACAAACTATTTCACAACCTTATATTGTGGCTAAGATGACATCATTGCTCAATTTGCGACGCGACAGTCGCATTTTGGAAATAGGAACTGGCTCTGGCTATCAAACGGCGATTCTTGCTCAGCTGGTGGATCAGGTTTATTCCGTTGAACGGATTAAGCAGCTGCAAATGCTCGCCAAGCGACGCCTCAAGCAGCTCGATATTTATAATGTGGCCACCAAGCACGGCGATGGTTGGCAAGGCTGGCCGGCGAAAGGCCCTTATGATGGGATTATTGTCACCGCGGCGGCAGAGCGTATTCCAGATGCATTATGCCAACAGCTGACAGAAGGCGGCGTGATGTTAATCCCCGTTGGAGAGCACCAGCAAACGCTTATCAAGGTGACAAGGCAGGGTGAAGAGTTTCTGACCGAAACGATTGAATCGGTGCGTTTTGTGCCTCTCGTTGCCGGTGAACTGGCCTAACTACGCTATCTATGGAGTAGAAACTAAAAACAGATGAAAATCGCGTTTTTTCTTTTATCAGTAGTCATACTTTCTGGGTGTGCTTGGCATGGCCCGGCGCCCGTATCTAGTGTGACGCCTGACTACTCCAGTGTCGATAGAGGCAGCTACCGCGGTAGCTACTACGAAGTGAAGAAAGGCGATACGCTCTACTATATCGCCTACATCACCGATCGTGATATTGACGACATCATCAAGCATAACAACCTCCAACCGCCATACACTATTTATCCGGGTCAAACCTTAGCGTTGTGGAAGCCTGCTTATCAGCGCCCGGACGTGGCAAAGTCCACCTCCGGGGCAACGAATGTGGCCTCTGCCACAAGTTCAGCTGCAAAAGCTGCGGCGGTAGCAGTATCTTCTAGTAAAAACACCGAAAATGGTAAATTCGGTCAAGAAAAGAAGGCAAAAACGGCGGTTTCGCAACAAAAAGCAGTTGAAGCCCAATCTGCCACAGGGTACAGTCAAACTAAACAAAAAAGTAAACAAGCTGTTAACAACACGCGGGCGGCGAGCGTATCCAACCAACAGATAAGCTGGCAGTGGCCAACCAACGGCCGAATGGTATCGCGATTTTCTAGCACTGAGCGAGGCAATAAAGGCATAGATATTGCTGGACAACGAGGACAAAGCATTCAGGCAGCGGCAGATGGAAAGGTCGTGTACGCCGGAAGCGCGCTTCGAGGTTACGGCAAATTAATAATAGTGAAACACAATGATGATTACCTGAGTGCGTATGCACATAATGACAGGTTTTTGGTTTCAGAAGGCCAGTCTGTCAAAAAGGGGCAGAAAATAGCTTCAATGGGCAGTACAGGTACAAACAGTGTTCGGTTGCATTTTGAGATTCGCTACAAAGGAAAATCGGTCAATCCGTTGCATTATTTGCCTAAACGATAGCGCTACAAAAGCGTGATATCGTCAAGCCACCAGTGTGACGGGGCCGGTGAAAGCAGAGATGCGCTCTGCTTAGCTGCTACGCCATAAGGGAGGCGCTATGAGCCAAACTAACACCGCGAAAAAACTGGACGGCTTGGATCAAGACGTGGATTTCGAGACCTTGGATGCGCAAGTTGAAGAGGTTGCCGAAGAGGTTGAAGAGGCTGTACAACAGCACGCTGCGACATCCAAAGCCCTAGATGCCACACAACTCTACTTGAGTGAAATTGGTTTTTCACCCCTGCTGACCGCCGAGGAAGAAGTGTTGTATGCGCGTCGTGCCCTACGTGGTGACGAAGTGGCGCGTAAACGCATGATCGAGAGTAACCTCCGCTTGGTGGTGAAAATTTCTCGACGCTACTCTAACCGAGGTCTCGCGCTATTGGATCTGGTCGAAGAAGGCAATTTAGGCCTGATTCGCGCCGTTGAAAAGTTCGATCCAGAACGAGGCTTCCGATTCTCTACCTACGCCACATGGTGGATTCGCCAGACCATTGAGCGTGCCATCATGAACCAAACGCGCACTATTCGCTTGCCGATTCATGTGGTGAAAGAGCTGAATGTCTACCTGCGTACGGCGCGTGAACTGGCACAAAAACTGGACCATGAACCGACTGCCGAAGACATTGCCGCCCAACTCGATAAACCGGTTGAAGACGTCAATCGCATGCTGCGTTTGAACGAACGCATTGGCTCGGTGGATAACCCAATTGGTGGTGACTCAGAAAAAGCGCTGCTGGATATCATCGCCGATGAAAAACAAGATGGCCCAGAGCACACCACGCAAGACGACGATATGAAAAAGTCGATCGTGCAATGGTTACAAGAGCTGAATCCCAAACAACGTGAAGTGTTGGCGCGTCGCTTTGGCCTTCTTGGCCACGAAGCCTCCACGCTTGAAGATGTGGGGCGTGAAATCGGTCTAACCCGTGAGCGCGTGCGTCAAATTCAAGTTGAAGGATTGCGTCGCCTACGCGATATGTTGACCCAGCAAGGACTGAGTATTGAGTCTTTGTTTAATGTCGAGCAATAACGGCACTAATCGCTATAAACAAAAAGGACGGCCAAGGTGCCGTCCTTTTTTAATACGTTATTGGATGATTAGCGAGACTGTTGGAGGGCTTTGAGTGCATAGAGTGCATCAAGCGCTTGACGAGGCGTCATCTCATCGGGATTGAGCGCGTCAACAGCCTGATCGAGCTCACTGGGCTCAGGGAGCAAAGGAAGCTGCGTCGGCATGACCTGATTATTAGGAGCGTCGCCAGTAACTTTTTGTTGACCACTTTGTTCTAACTGAGCCAACTTATGCTTGGCTCGGCGGATCACCGGTTTAGGTACGCCAGCTAATCCTGCCACCGCTAGCCCGTAAGATTTACTCGCCGCGCCTTCTTGTACAGCGTGCATAAAGGCAATCTCATCACCATGCTCCACCGCGTCCAGGTGGACATTCACCAAGCCGTCCATTTGCCCCGGTAGTTCGGTGAGCTCAAAATAATGAGTGGCAAACAGCGTCATAGCTTGAATCTTCTCGGCCAGCCATTCAGCACTGGCCCATGCCAGTGATAAGCCATCATAGGTACTGGTGCCACGGCCGATTTCATCCATCAAGACTAAACTGTGTGCGGTTGCATTGTGCAAAATATTGGCCGTTTCCGTCATTTCTACCATAAAGGTGGAGCGTCCTGAGGCGAGATCATCAGACGCACCAATGCGGGTGAAAATGCGATCGACCGGTCCAATGACGGCACTGTCGGCAGGCACATACGCACCAATATGGGCCAACAAAGCAATCAGCGCGGTTTGGCGCATGTAGGTCGACTTACCCCCCATGTTAGGGCCGGTAATGATCAGCATACGCCGTTCAGGGCTCAGTGAGATCGGGTTAGGAATGAAGGGGTCTGTCATCACTTGTTCGACGACTGGATGGCGACCTGCTTCAATCTCCACACCAGCTTGGTCACTGAGTTGAGGGCGGTGGTAATTAAGCGTATCAGCGCGCTCGGCGAGATTACACAGCACATCGAGGGCGGATAACGCTTCAGCCGCACCCTGCAATTGAGCAAGGTGAGGAAGCAATAAATCAAACAGCTCTTCCCACAACCGTTTTTCCAGCGCCAAAGCCGTAGACTTGGAGCTTAGCACCTTGTCTTCATGCTCTTTGAGCTCGGCAATGATATAGCGCTCGGCGTTTTTAAGCGTCTGACGGCGAATGTAATGCGCAGGGACGCGATCGCTTTGTGCGCGGCTAATCTGGATATAAAAGCCATGCACTTGGTTGTAGCCGACCTTTAATGTATCAATGCCGTACTTTTCACGCTCGCGCTGTTCTAGCTCTTCAAGGTAGCGCGATGCGCCGTCAGATAGCTCACGCCATTCATCGAGTTCAGCGTGATAGCCGGGGGCGATGACCCCACCATCACGAATTACCACCGGCGGGTTATCGACAATGGCACGCGTCAGTAAATCTGTAAGCTCAGGCATAGGCTGAGTTGCTTTGGCATAGTGTGCAAACGCAGGGTGATTCAATTCACTGAGCTGCGACTGAATCGCCGGCAGTTGTGCAAGCGCAGTGCGTAGACGGGCCATATCGCGCGGACGAGCAGAGCGCATCGCCAAGCGTGCCAATACGCGTTCGATATCGCCAACGGGTTTGAGCTCGGCGGCGAGGTCGCCATAAAGACCCTTATCAAGCAATGTCTCTATCGCATCCAATCGTTGATTGAGTACCCTTCGGTCCCGGAGCGGTTGGTGTAGCCAACGCTTAAGCAAGCGGCTTCCCATCGGGGTGGTGGTACGATCCAGCAC
>NZ_MUFL01000028.1:0-40078 GCF_001995355.1 Salinivibrio sp. PR919
ATATTTTATAGGGTTTTGATTTCGTCTAAATAAACATGAATTTTGATTTTTAAATAGATTAAAAACAAATACTTATGCCATATCACACAAAAAGGATCTTGATCGAAAAAGGATCCTTAGGTGTGGAAAAAGAAATCACTTGCTCTGCATGAGGTTGCAGAGAAAGTCATCACAAACTGCGGAGATAATCACCAATTTGGTTATCGAACTTGGCTACTATTTCGCTTAACCCAGCACCAATGCGACACTGTTGAACGCAATTAAGCGTAGACGCGTTTGGTCGATGATCCATATTAATTGCGATAATTTTAATCTCGATACAAGGAGAGCATCATGAAAAAGGTGGCTGTTATCTTATCTGGCTGCGGCGTGTTTGACGGTGCCGAGATCCAAGAGGTGGTCCTATCCCTGCTTGCCCTCGRGCAAAACGATGCCCAATGGCAATGCTTCGCACCAGATATCGATCAGCACCATGTGATCGATCATCGTACCGGCGAAGCGATGAAAGAGACACGCAATGTACTCACCGAAGCCAGCCGTATTGTTCGTGGGGAGATCCTTCCGCTAACGGATTTAAACGTCGACCACTTCGACGCCTTACTGGTTCCCGGCGGCTTTGGCGCGGCGAAAAACTTATCGGACTTTGCTTACAATGGCGATCCGGTGCAAGTCAACCAAGAGATGTTTGCGGTTTGCCAAGCCTTCGCCCGTGCAGAAAAGCCCGCCGGCTACATGTGTATTGCCCCTATCATGATCCCGCAGATCTATCCAAAAGGCGTCAAAGGTACCATTGGTAATGAGCCCGATATCGCTGCCGCCTTTAACCGGATGGGCGGTGAGCATATTGAGTGTCCGGTATCAGATTATGTATTAGATCAGCGCCACCATCTCCTGTCCACGCCCGCCTATATGCTCGCGACATCAGTACTGGATGCCGCCAGTGGGATCAATCGGATGGTGAAAAAATTGGTGGAGCTCGCCTAAAACACGCTCATCCGCACAGAAACGCAGCAGAGAAAAAGAAAAAAGCGACGCCGAGATGGGCGTCGCTATAACAAGTGAGCGCAAAAACAAAGCTGTTATCAGAACAGTTTGCTGGCCCCAATACACTGGAAGCAATGTGAGCAATGTCGTGCCTTCAGAGCTGAGCATGTGGGCTTTGCCCCGAACGCAAGTTAACAATAACCATTCTCATTCCCACTTTCAACACTTAGTTGAGAATCTTTTTCATTTATTGATCTTGTGCTCAGACTCACTCGTTGTCATCAAACTGTCATTGCATCCACCGTCATCACGCCAACAACTCTGGTTCGAAAAGCCAGTGTCCAGAAAAGAAAAAAGCGACACCCCGAAAGGTGTCGCCTAGCAAAAATAGGCTAACTTAATCACTGTTTGATAAGCGCCCCGCTAATACACTGGAAGCAATGTGAGCAATGTCGTGCCTTCAGAGCTGAGCATGTGGGCTTGGCCCTGAGCGCAAGTTAATAATAACCATTCTCATTATCGTTTATCAAGAAAAAAATACGCTTATTTTCCACTCGCTGTACATTTATTGATCTGCTTCTCAAAATAAAGGCGATAGTCGGCAGGCTGACCTTTTTGCTCCACCGCAACCATCTGATAGCCATGACGCATCAGCATGCACACCATCGCCGTGAAGCGATTACGTGATTTGACCGCAAGCGTTCGATAGCCAGAAGCCGCTACCCACGCTTCTTGCGCTTGTAACAAGGCTTTCGCCACCCCTTGACCTCGGGCCGCTTTGGTCACCCCGCCCAGCCAGCTATAAAACTGCGTCTTACTGGTGGCATAGCCTATTTTGGCACCGACAGGCTCACCGTTTTGATACGCCACCAATACCAATGCTGTGCGTCCCGCTAATCGCGCGTGGCATTGTTCCAAGGATACACCCGTATCCAACTCGGGCACGCTGTTAAGCACCGTTACCGCCTCCTCTAAGTGCCCGGCACGAATTTCCATCTCACCTCCCCGCATTGACGTAAAAAAAGAGCCGCGATGCGACTCTTTATTCTGCTACTAATTAGGACGTTTGCTGCACCGTCGCCGACGGCGTCACCTGTGTGATTCGTCGAATAATCAGGTTGAGCAATACCCCATACATAGGAATAAACAGCCCCAAGCTAATAATCAGCTTAAAGGCATAGTCTACCAAAGCAATTTCAACCCAGTGCTCGGCCATAAAGGTATCTTGGCTTTGGTAAAATGCGATTGCAAAGAACGCGAGCGTGTCTGACGCATTACCAAACAAAGTGGAACAACTCGGTGCCACCCACCATTGGCGCTGCTGGCGTAACCGATTGAACACATGAATATCTAAAATCTGACCCAGTAAGTAAGCCATAAAGCTGGCAATCGCAATCCGAGCGACGGTGAGGTTAAACGTGCCCAGCTCCGCAAACCCTTGGTAACTGCCTTGATAGAACAAGACGGATAACACGTAGGAAATCAGCAGCGAGGGCACCATTACCAGCAAGATAATACGGCGTGCCAATGCCGGACCATAGATCCTGACGGTTAAATCCGTGGCCAAGAAAATAAACGGAAAGGTAAACGCCCCCCACGTGGTGTGGAAACCCCAAACCGTAAAGGGGATCTGCACCAAATAGTTACTGGAGGCAATGATCAGTAGATGAAAAATCACGAGGTAACCCAGCGCTTTACGCTGCTGAGCAAGAGAAAAGTGGCTCATAGTGCACCTTTTTGTCATTGGGGGCGAGGGAACCCAAAATACTTAGCTACCCGTCTACAGGCAGCGCGAGGTGGCGAATTATACAGCAATCAAGAAACGGTGCCAGCGCAATTTAAAGAGGCGGATGACGCGTCCACCAGTGGCGCAAAAAGCTAATCACCTCATCGCCCTCCTCATCCAACGCTTCTAACCACACGCTCTGGGTGTAATGTGCTGCTTTGAGCATCAAACGCGCGCCTTCAAAATCAATCAGCCAAGTCATCATGTCCGCGTCTTGTTGGCTCTCAAGCACAGAGGCTTCGAGGGCTTGCAGCAATGGCTGACAGATTTCTTTGCCATTATCCGCATCCAGCTGCGGCTGATAAAACGCCAAGGTGTTGTCGGACGCTATCAATTGCCAATTACTCGGTGCCATAGCCGTACTCGCTCAAACTCAAGTGATCGTCAATCAAGTCCAAAAACGCATCGCCGAATTTTTCTAGCTTGCGCTGTCCGACGCCACTGACCGCTAGGAGCTCCGCTTGCGATGACGGCAGCATCTCGGCCATTTCCATCAAGGTTGCGTCGTTAAACACCACATAAGGTGGAATATCTTCTTCGTCAGCAATGGCTTTACGTAACTTACGCAGCTTGGCGAACAGTTTTTTATCGTAATGGCGCTGGCTCAGCTTGTTGGCTTTGGTGCGAGGGCTGAGGCCAATACGCGGTACCGCCAGCTCAAGGGCAATCTCGCTGCGCAGTAATGGTCGCGCTTGTTCAGTTAACTGCAGCACCGAGCTACGGGCAATGTTTTGCACCAGATAACCGCGATGGATCAATTGGCGAATAATGCTTACCCAGTATTCATGGCTCCACTCTCGCCCGATGCCGTAGGTAGAGAGCTTGTCATGGCCATGATCTTTAATGCGCTGATTTTGCATTCCACGCAACACTTCCACCACGTATCCAACCCCGAAGCTTTGGTTAACACGGTACACGCACGACAGCGCTTTTTGTGCTTGTTCGGTGCCATCAAAATGGGTAGGCGGGTCGAGACAAATATCACAGTTGCCACAAGGGGTTTGCCGATGCTCGCCAAAGTAGTTTAGGAGCACTAAACGGCGACAGGTTTGTGCTTCGGCAAATGCGCCCATCGCAGTCAGTTTATGGCTTTCGACCTGCTTTTGGGGCCCATCCGGCTTTTCTTCCAAGCAGCGATGGAGCCATCCCATGTCGGAGGGGTCATACAACAACACCGCTTCAGCCGGCAGTCCATCTCGCCCTGCTCGGCCGGTTTCTTGGTAGTAAGATTCAATATTGCGCGGCACATCATAGTGCACCACAAAACGGACATTGGGCTTATTGATCCCCATCCCAAACGCCACAGTCGCCACCACAATGTTGACATCGTCACGTTGAAAYGCCTCTTGCACAGAGCCGCGCGCCTCAGTGCTCATTCCCGCATGGTAGGCAGCGGCGAGCATATTGTTATCACACAGTTTTTGAGTGACCTGCTCAACCCGCTTACGGCTATTGCAATAGACAATCCCTGATTGGCCGCGTTGACCGCTCAGAAACTGCACCAATTGGGCCAAAGGTTTGTGCTTTTCCAGCAAGGTGTAGCGAATGTTAGGGCGGTCAAAGCTACCCAGATGCACCAAGGGATCGTGCAGGGCAAGGCGGGATAAAATATCCTCGCGCGTGGTGGCATCCGCGGTGGCTGTCAGCGCCATCACAGGCACATCAGGAAAGTGCTGTTTGAGCTGGCCTAAAGAGGCATATTCGCGACGAAAATCATGCCCCCACTGGGAAATACAGTGCGCTTCGTCGACCGCAATCAACGCCAGTTGCCACTCGGTTAAGCGATGGATAAAGTCGCGCCCTAACGCGCGCTCAGGCGATACATAGAGTAGTTTCACCTCCCCCTGATTTAGCGCACGCAAGGTATCCGCTTGCGCCTCAGGCGTCATCGCTGAGTTTAAGCACGCCGCCGCAACCCCATTGGCATTAAGCTGGTCAACCTGATCTTTCATCAATGAAATCAAAGGTGAAATCACCACGGTCAAGCCAGTGCGCACCAACGCGGGGATCTGATAACACAGAGACTTCCCTCCCCCGGTCGGCATAATCACCAAGGCATCACGCCCCGCAATCGCCGCATCAATCACCGCTTGCTGACCCTCGCGGAACTGGTGATAACCAAACACCGCTTTGAGTACCTGATGGGCAGGACTCATGGCAGGATCAGCGGTAGCGGCGCCAGTTTCGGTTGACGCATCGGCATGGGCGGGGGTGGCGGACATAATCAAGCTCATTACTCAAACTGGCGCTCATTCTACCGACACCCCGTAAGCGATGAAACCCTGAGCACAGAGAAAGGTGCTTGCGCCCGCCCTTACAACTTGTTACATCTAGTCAACATGCACACGTTCGTGTTCATCCCTGACCGACACTTATAACGAGACTGCGCTGTGATTCCTGATCCAAAACGCACACGCCAAGGCGTGTTACTGGCCCTTGCGGCCTACATTATGTGGGGTATCGCCCCCATGTACTTTAAAACGGTCAACCATATTCCGGCGCCCGAAATTTTAGCGCACCGGGTATTGTGGTCGTTTGTCTTTTTGGCATTGCTGCTTTTTTTCACCCGTCGCTTTTATCAGCTCAAGCCGATTGTCCGCGAGCCGAAAAAACTGTTGATGTTGATGCTCACCTCTTGCTTTATTGGCTGTAATTGGCTGATTTTTATCTGGGCGATTGTCAATAACCGCATGCTGGATGCCAGCCTTGGCTACTACATTAATCCACTGGTGAACGTAGCGCTGGGGATGATCTTTCTTGGTGAGCGTTTCCGCCGTCTACAGTGGCTTGCCGCCGCGCTGGCGTTGGTAGGGGTATTGGTACAACTGATCACCTTTGGTTCACTGCCTTGGATTGCGTTGGTGCTGGCCACCAGTTTTGCGATTTACGGCTTACTGCGCAAAAAAATCAATCTCCCTGCGGTGCCGGGTTTGTTTGTGGAAACCTGCACACTCTTGCCCGTTGCGCTGATTTATCTGTGGCAGTTTGCCGATACACCCAGCGCCAACCTGCTCGATAATCCCATCAGCCTGAATATGCTACTGGCCGCTGCCGGTTTGATCACGACGGTGCCTTTACTGTGCTTTACCGGCGCCGCCACCCGCTTACCCTTGACGGTATTGGGCTTTTTCCAATATATCGGCCCCAGCTTAATGTTTTTACTCGCCGTCGGCTTGTATGACGAACCCTTTACCCCAGATAAAGCCACCACCTTTGCCTTTATCTGGGCCGCCTTGGCGATATTTAGCTTTGATGCCTATCGGGCGAAACGACAGCAAGAAGCCAAGATAGAGACCACGCCTTTGTCAGCAGGAAAATCAGGATGAATGAGTTCGCTATTCTCGCCACGCTGGCGGGGGTGCATATGATTGCGCTGCTCAGCCCCGGGCCCGACTTTGCCTTGGTGCTCCAAAATGCGACCCGTTATGGCCGTGCCACTGGCTTGGCGATTGCACTAGGGTTATCGCTGAGTATTTTGGCGCACACAATACTGAGCATTACCGGCATCAGCTTGTTGGTGCATCAGCACCCACAACTGTTTATGTGGGTGCAAGTGGCGGGGGGCAGTGTGCTGATGTATTTAGGCCTTAGCGCAATCAAAGGTTTGCTCGCCGCCACCACAGCACCGGCGCAAACCGCCAATGATGCGCCTGCGGTACGCGGCCAAAAACAGGCCTTTTGGAAAGGGGTGCTGACCAACCTTTTTAATCCGAAAGCCTTGGTGTTTTTTATTTCGTTGATGAGTACCTTGGTGCCGGCCAGCATGTCTGCCAGCGGCAAAGCCATGGCCGTGGCGGTGGTGTTTCTGCTCTCATTAGGCTGGTTTTCGTCACTCGCCTGGCTGCTATCAGGCAGTCGCGTACAGCAAGTGCTCACCAAAGTCGCCCCGGTTATCGATGGCCTGTGTGCGCTGTTGTTTTTGCTGCTAGGTGGTGCGGTCGTTTGGCAAGCCGGCGTGTTCGGCTAACACCGCAGCTGAAAAACGCAGGTGGTAGGATAAATATCAATACGCCCAGCCGAGGCTGGGCGTTTTTTACCGTTAACCGGTCGAGCTTAAAGCGCTTCCAGTTTGGCGTACTGAGTCACCAACCACTTAATCCCTTCCCCATTAAAGGCAACTTGCACGCGGCTTTGTCCGCCACTGCCTTCAAAGTTGATGATGGTGCCTTCACCAAATTTAGGGTGTTGAACCCGCTGACCCAAACTAAACCCGGTTTGGTTAAAGTTCTCCTGAGTCTGCGTTTTGGAAAAACGACCCCCGCTTGTAGCAGGGCGTGAGACATTGGCACGCATTCGCACTTCTTCCAAGCAGGCCTCGGGCAGCTCACGAATAAAGCGCGAGATCTTATGAAACATGTCTTTGCCGTACACACGGCGCATTTCTGCGTAGGTCAGATAGAGTTTTTCCATCGCGCGCGTCATGCCGACATAGCAAAGGCGACGCTCTTCTTCTAAGCGGCCTGCTTCTTCGGCTGACATCTGGCTGGGGAACATGCCCTCTTCCACCCCGACCATAAAGACTAAGGGGAATTCGAGGCCTTTGGCACTGTGTAAGGTCATCAATTGGACCGCATCATCAAACTCGTCCGCTTGGCCTTCACCGGCCTCAAGGGCGGCGTGGGCCAAGAACGCCGACAGCGGTGTCATCCCTTCCGCTTCCGCCTCTTCAGGAGGAGTAAATTGGCGCGTAGCCGTCACCAACTCTTCCAAGTTATCGACACGCGCTTGCGCTTTTTCACCTTTTTCTTGCTCGTACATGGCGCGCAAGCCGGAGTGACGGATCACCGCATCGGTTTGTTRATACAGTGCCATGTCACGGGTGTCATCTTCTAGCGCATTGACCAGCTCGATAAACCGGCCCAACGCATTGGCCGCCCGTCCTGCCAGTGCTTTTTCCGCCAAGATTTGCTCGGCCGTGTGCCATAAAGTTTGGCCACGATCGCGCGCCGCGCCACGAAGCGTCTCAAGGGTGCGATCACCAATCCCCCGAGTGGGCGTGTTTACCACCCGCTCAAACGCCGCATCGTCATTGCGATTCGCCATCAAACGTAAATAGGCCAGCGCATCTTTGATTTCCTGACGTTCGAAAAAGCGCATGCCGCCGTAGATACGATAAGGGAGACCGGCTTGAATTAAGGCTTCTTCCAGCACTCGAGATTGGGCGTTGTTGCGGTATAAAATCGCGCTGTCGGTGAGCGCGCCGCCTTCGTCTTGCCAGGTTTTGATTTTCCCGACCACAAAACGCGCTTCATCCAGCTCATTAAAACCGGCATACACAGAGATGGGCTCACCCTCTTTGCCTTCGGTCCACAGGCTTTTGCCCATCCGATCGGCATTGTTTTCAATCAGGGTGTTCGCCGCTTGCAAAATCGTACTGGTTGAGCGGTAGTTTTGCTCCAAACGAATGGTCTGCGGGGTGGTGAAATCATCCAGAAAACGCTGAATATTTTCGACTTTCGCGCCACGCCAGCCGTAAATGGATTGGTCGTCGTCCCCCACAATCATCACATGCGCCTGTTGGCCCGCCATCATACGCAGCCACGCATATTGGATGTTGTTGGTATCTTGGAACTCATCCACCAAAATGTGCTGGAAACGTGCTTGATAGTGTTCGCGGATCACCGCTTTATCACGCAATAACTCTAAGGTTCGCAGCAAGATCTCCGCAAAATCCACCAAACCGGCGCGGTCACAGGCTTCTTGATACGCCTGATAAATCCGCAGCCAAGTACTTTCAACCGGATCATGGCGGGTATCAATGTGCTTGGGGCGCAAGCCTTCATCTTTTTTGCCATTGATATACCAACTCGCTTGCTTGGCGGGCCAGTGTTTTTCATCCAAGTTTTGCGCTTTAATTAACCGACGCAGCAAGCGCTGCTGGTCATCTGAATCAAGAATTTGGAAGTCTTGTGGCAGGTTGGCGTCTAAATAGTGGGCACGGAGAATACGATGGCAAATGCCGTGGAAGGTGCCACACCACATGCCAGAGGCGGTGCCTTGCATCAATTGCTCGATACGGCCGCGCATTTCCGCTGCCGCTTTGTTGGTGAAGGTGACCGCCATCACCGAGAACGGCGATGCCTCTTCGACCCGCATCAGCCAAGCCATACGATGAACCAGCACCCGGGTTTTACCACTGCCAGCACCTGCCAACACCAAATGGTTGCCGAGCGGCGCGGCCACGGCTTCACGCTGTTTGTCGTTGAGTCCGTCAAGAAGAGTTGATACGTCCATCGCCACCTGCCATTTTACTGGGTATTTATACACTGGTTAGCGATTATACCAGCTCGCCACTAAATTGCGCGCCCGATCATAATGCGTGTTTTAGCTCGCTGAGTGATTGAAACTGAGGTGATTTTAGCGGTGCCGTTGCTGAATAAGGGTATCGAGCTCAGATAAATCGTCGATCGCCACATCCGGTAAGGTGCGCCCTTTATGCATCATGGGTGATTGGCGCTCAGGGCGGATCCAACAGGCTTGCATGCCCGCTTGGCGCGCGCCAGCCACATCCGAACTTAAATGATCGCCCACATGTAAAATACGCGCCGGGGCGATGCCCAAGGCCTGCGCGGCTTTATCAAACATCTCTGGGCTCGGCTTGGCCGCCCCGTGTTCACCGGCACGGAAAATATGCTGGAAAAACGGCGTCAGGCCAATCGCATCGGTGTCGACGTTACCGTTGGTGATGGCCACCAATGGCAGTTTCTCGGACCAGGCTTTTAAGTAAGCCAAACTTTGCGCCGGCGGAGTAAAGTCACTGCGATATCCGCAAAAGAAGGTGGTCGCCGCTTGGGCTTGTGCGCGCGCCTTCTCCGCGGTTAAACCAACATGCTCACCGGCAAGCGTCAGCTGGGCAACCCGCATCGCGGTAACATCAAAGCGTTGGGCTGGGTTCTGGTCACGGGCTTGGCGGCGAAATCCCGCAAGGGTGGCTTTATCAAGCGCGGCGAGCGGCGGGCAGTGCTCACTCAAATAGTCGTTTAGCGCCGCCTCCGCACGTGCGATCACCGGCCAGTTATCGTACAAGGTATCATCCAAGTCAAAACTCACCGCATCAAACGTGTTTAAGCGACGATAAAATTTCATATCACGACTCCGAGTTGTTTTTTTTACCTGCGCGAGGTTTGCTAGCCCCTGTGCTGCGGGCACGGGGATGCGCCGCGTCATATACTTTCGCCAGGTGTTGAAAGTCCAAATGGGTATAAATTTGTGTGGTACTTAAATCGGCATGGCCGAGAAGCTCTTGCACTGCGCGCAAATCCCCGGACGATTCCAGCATGTGRGTGGCAAAACTGTGGCGCAGTTTGTGAGGATTAATGTGGCTATTCACCGCCTGCTTTTGTCCCCACTCCGCCATACGTTTTTGCACGCTACGGTGCGAAATTCGCTGGCCAAGTTTAGAGATAAACAGTGCCTCTTCTGGCCCTTTGAGGAGCTGGTTGCGCACTTTCAGCCAGTTCATCACCCAAGTTTTGGCCATGCCGGAAAAAGGCACGATGCGCTCTTTTTCCCCTTTACCGGTGACACGCAAATCCCCTTTACGTACCGAGACATCACGCACGTTTAAATCAACCAGCTCGGCTAACCGCAATCCTGCGCCATACATCAGCTCCATCATCGCCCGATCCCGCACCGACAGCGGGTCGTCTTGATCCACCTCGAGCAGCTGATTCATTTCATCCACATCAAGGTTTTTCGGCAACTGACGCCCTTGCTTAGGCGCGGCGACCCCTTTGGCCGGATTAGCCGCGAGCTGCTCGGTGAGAACGAGGTAGTCGAAAAAGCTGCGCAGTGCGGACAGCCGCAACGCAATACTGCCCGGTTTAAGGCCATCGCGTTTGGCTTGGCTCGATATTTGTCGCACCCAATCCGCATCCACGTCTTGCCAATGGGCGATACCCCGCGCGGTCAGAAAGTCAACAACCTTATCTAACTGGCGCTGATAATTGCGTTGCGTATGGGCACTAAGGCCCCGTTCGCTGAGTTGATATTGATAAAAACGGTCAAGAGGGACCGTCAGTGAACGGGGAGCAGCTTGGTCAGGCGTTACCGCTGTCACTAACGTTCACCCTTGTTTGTCCACTGACCACATAAGATGGCCAAGTGTGCCGCCAGCTGTTCGATAAAAAGGGTGTCCATGTCTGGCTGAAAGTGCCCGCCATCTGCGCTCGCAAAGCTCAACAGTCCCCACTCTTTGCCTTCCCCTTTAATCGGTACCAGCGCAAAAGAGCCTAGCTCCGGTGGCGTTGCCATCACCGCTTCCGCATCCACACGGCGTAAGCGCCCAAGATAACAACGACGTCCGGCAAAATGATGGCTTTTTAATTGATCCACCGCTTGACGCGAGATGGTCTGCAGCCCGTCGATAGGCGCATACACCCGTATACTGACGGTAAGTTGCAGTTGCTCGCTAAGTGCCGTTAACGCCGCTTCCACCGCCTGTGGCGTGTTGGCACGCAACAGGGCCTGATGCGCTTCAGCAAAAGCACGGAAAAGGGCATCGTTTTTCGCCCCCAGGCTCATCAGTTGGGTAATGTCTTCTTCCAACTCCGCTACCCGCTCACGCAGGCGCTTAAGTTGAATTTCCACCAGCGATACCGCGCCTTGCTCACCGTGTGGCACGGTCAGCTGCGTCAGCAAATCGCGATGGCGAATAAAAAAATCTGGATTGTCTTTTAAATACGYCGCCACCGCCTCKTCGCTCAGYGGCATGGTTTCCAGTGTCGAGGCTTCTACCCCATCATTCATAATTGTAATTGTCCATCAAATACATGTGTCGCTGGGCCTGTCATTGATAAGGAATGGCCCGGCCCGCGCCAGCGAATGCGTAGATCTCCACCGGGTAAACTCACCGTTACTTGCTCATCAAGCAGGCCTTGTATAATCCCGACCGCAACCGCGGCACACGCGCCACTGCCACAGGCTTGGGTTTCACCAGCGCCGCGCTCGTACACTCTAAGCTTAATCGCATTGCGGGAAAGGATCTGCATAAAGCCGGCATTGACCCGTTCAGGGAAGCGTTCGTGACTTTCAAGTAGCGGTCCCAAGGTGTCCACGTCGGCGTGGTCAACATCCTCGACCACAGTCACTACATGCGGGTTGCCCATGCTCACGGCACCGACAAACAAGGTCTGTTCCGCCACCCGCATCAAGTAGGTTTTTTCTTGTGAGTTGGCACGAAACGGAATTTTCCCCGGCGTGAATTCCGGCTCGCCCATGTTCACACGCACCTGATTGTCGTTTTCAATGTGCAGCAGCATTTTACCGGCTTGGGTGCTCACGCTGATCTGATGCTTATTGGTTAGCCCTTTCATTCGCACGAAACGCGCAAAGCAGCGCGCACCATTGCCACATTGCGAGACTTCCGATGCGTCAGGATTAAAAATGCGATAATGGAAATCTGTCTCAGGATCGTAGGGCGGCTCCACGACCAATAGCTGGTCAAAGCCGACGCCACGATGACGATCGGCCAAACGCCGAATCAGATCCGGCGAAAAGAACGCGTTTTGCGTGACACAGTCAACCACCATGAAGTCGTTGCCCAGCCCGTGCATTTTTGCAAACTGTACCTGCATGCCAATCCTTATTCTGGTAGGCGCTGTTCAAGCTGCCATAACGACGCCAAGTTTTCGCGCTCGCGCACAAGGTGTGCTTGGTCGCCATCAACCATGACCTCGGCGGGGCGGCAGCGTGAGTTATAGTTTGACGCCATCACAAAGCCATATGCGCCGGCTGAGCGTACCGCCAGTAAATCACCCGCTTCTAACACCAGCGAGCGGTCTTTGCCCAAGTAATCACCCGTTTCGCAAACTGGTCCTACTAAATCATAGGTTTGTGGTTCCCCTTGGCGCGGCACCACGGGAATGATTTCTTGATAGGCTTGATACAGTGAAGGACGAATTAAATCGTTCATCCCCGCATCGATAATGGCAAAGTTTTTATGCTCACTGTGCTTGAGAAACTCAACCTTGGTCAGCAACACCCCCGCATTGGCGGCAATCGCACGGCCCGGCTCAAAAATCAGCTCAAGATGACGATGATTGTCCAAACGCGCCAACAACGCTTTGGCATACTCCGATGGCTGAGGCGGTTTCTCGTCGCTATAGGTCACGCCTAATCCGCCGCCCACATCCAGATGACGAATCGTAATACCTTCATCGCCCAAGGTATCAATCAACGCCAACAAGCGGTCGGTAGATTCAATAAAAGGCGCGAGTTCGGTCAGTTGTGAGCYGATATGACAGTCAATGCCTTCGACCTTAAGGTGTGGCAAGCTGGCTGCATAACGAAAACTATTCAACGCCTCCGCAAAGGCAATACCAAATTTGTTTTCCTTTAAGCCCGTTGAGATGTAGGGGTGGGTGTTGGCATCCACATCAGGGTTAATACGCAACGATATCGGCGCTTGCACACCCAACTCGCCCGCCACTTGGTTTAAGCGATCGAGTTCAGAGTGGGATTCCACATTGAAGCATTTGATGCCTACTTCCAGTGCACGACGCATTTCTGCGGCCGTTTTCCCCACGCCAGAAAACACCACTTTCGCGGGATCACCGCCGGCGACGAGCACGCGCTCGAGTTCACCTTGAGAGACAATATCAAATCCTGACCCCAAGCGTGCCAGCACATTTAACACACCGATATTGGAGTTTGCCTTAACGGCATAGCACACCAAATGCGGATGATCGCCCACGGCGCGATCAAATGCGTGCCAATGGCGCTCAAAGGTTGCACGTGAATAGACGTACAAGGGTGTGCCGTGATTATCGGCAAGCTGGGTCAAAGGCAATGATTCGGCCCACAGCTGGCCGTCGTCCTGATAATTGAAATAATCCAAGGTGTTCTTCCCTGTCGTCGTTGGTTATTGATTTTGCGTCGGTTGTTGGTCCGGATAATACAGGGGCCCTTGTTGGCCACAGCCGGTCAGTGTCATGATGCCAGTGAGCATCAGTAAAATGACGAGTTTTCGCATAGTGAATGCCAGTGATTATCGAGTCAATGCCCTCTATAATCGCATCACAACCATGAAAAGCAATAGGATGTAACGGGATGAACACAACGGAATATCATCAGTTGGTCGATTTACAAATGCAGGCCATTGAAGAAGGTATCGATGACTCAGGCGCCGACATCGATTATGAGAGCGTTGGCAACGTAATGACGCTGGAGTTCGATGATGGCAGCCAAATCATCATTAACCGCCAAGAGCCGATGCAAGAAATCTGGCTGGCGTCGAAAAGCGGTGGGTTCCACTTTGCCCTCAAAGACGGCGAATGGACTTGCAGCAAAACGGGACTCGTGCTGATGGATCTGGTGCAACAAGAATGCAGTAAGCACGCGGGCGAGCCTGTTTCTTGGTGATCTTGGTGAACAATCGACAGAGCGCGAGCCTCTCGGGCCGCGCTCGTTGACTATTTAAACGACGCTACCTGACCGGCTAACCCTTGATGTGGCGGCTGTCGCGGCGGCTGCCATTGTGGATCGCATTTAAACGGCAAGGCTTGGGTTTCACCCTGCTCATCGGTCACGATTTGATAAAACTGCGGCAAGTTAAAGTTGATAAAATTGGCACTGTAGCTGTAGCGGTCATGAGAGGAGGTATAGAAACGGTTTACCCCTTGCACCATCTCGGTTTTATCCCCGCTGCACTGGCGATATACTTCCACCCGATTGTTTTCGTCGAGAATATAGAGATTGTAGCCATTGGTACAATCTTCAAAGAAAAACTGTACCAAGCCTTCACTGGCGTAGGCATCAACCACTTCAGGCGGATGCACATCTTGTGGGTTGTCGACCACCATCACCGGTGTGCCGTTGACCTTGTTGGTGGAAATACAGCGATAAAAATCCACCGAGTTTTCTAACCGCTGGACTGACACGCCACGGCGCTCGAAGAACAAGCCATGGGTCTGCTTGCCGATGCGTAATGCTTTAAAGCGGCGGCGCTTTTCCTTTTCAATCGGTTTTAAGCGCAATTCAATGCACTCTGCGACCAATTGATAGACCAGATTACGAATTAAGCCACGCATCTTGCTGGAATAGCAGAACACGTCCACAGACTCTGGGGGCAGCGCGTCTTGGTGCATTTTGCCCAGCATGGTTTTCAATGCTTCCAAAATGGCATCATCGCCACGGTAATTCAGGGTCCGAACTTCATTCCACGAGTTGCGATAAACGAGATCGACACTCCCCACCAAACAAGTTTGTTCGGGACCGTAGCTGAAAATATCACTGTTTTTGAAGTCAAAACGCATCGACGGTTTTTTGTATGCCGATGTCGGGTCTTGCTCTAAATTGACAAACAGAGCGAGCTGGCGAATTTCACACGGGCTCGACAGCGCATCCAATGTCGGGCGCGGTGGGCGCAAGGAGAAGGTGTTCCGCATGTCACTGACCAGCTGATACAAGGTATCAATATCAACATCCGCATCGCGCACCACGGTGTGCAAATGGGTTGACTCCGTCAGCAAGCCGTTGAAAAACGCCCACGCCACCAGTTTGGATAAATAAGCATTGTGCTCTAGCGGCGCGCGACCAATGATATCGACCGGGTCAAGCGAGTGCTTGTACAAATACCAACCCGGCGCATTGGTGCGCCCTTCCGAGACCTGAATAAAGGTGAGATCCGATTCGTGCAAATCCGGCGAAATTTGCGGATTCAATAAGGTCACTTTACCCGGCAATTCTTCAAAGGCGGCATACAGTTTACGCGCGAGAATACTGATGTCTTGTGGGCTAATCGCGGACGTAATATCGTTGCGGCGGGCAAAGCGGATCAGGTTCCGATAGCTTTGCATCAAGGCGTCAAGCAGCTCGTTGTGCGCGTATTTTACCTCCTCGACTTTCCAGTAACGGCGGTTGTCGAGGTAGGCCAGCGCCTGTTCATCCCAGCCCCATTCACGGGTTAGCAATCGCAACACGTCACGACGCCATGCGACCGAGCCAGTCGACGGCGCCTGAGTCAATTTCTCATGGGTTTTTAGATAAAAACAACGACGTACAAGGTCAAGACGACGGGTGTCACCAATGGATTCCAAATAACGGGTGACTTTTTCCAGCATCAAATAATAGGCGTCGGACTGATACACATCGACCCAACCGGCATAGAAACGGCGTTTGCCATCCACACTCAGAAGCTGGGTGCCGGGATACTGCCATGAGTAGGCTTCGAGCAAAATCGCTTTGAGGACAGACTTATACGGTGAATCAATGCTTTTATACAGTTGCCACAAGCTTGAGCCAAAATATTCTTCGGCTGGGATGGTCGGTAGACCACCAAAGTCGACCCAATCACGACGGTCAAGGCCATGGTCAGCGACCAGCGTATCCACATAGTCCTCGTAGCACGCTTCCATCTCTGGTGGCACCATGTACCACAACAGTTTTTGGCCAGCGAGTCGCATGGAGGAGCGATAAAACTCATCCAGCAAAAGAAAATGCTGACTGGTGCCACAGTTGTCACTGGTCATCGCCTGTGACAAGTGGTGGCGAAAACGCCCCTCACAGACCACAAAGAAGTTCGCTTCTACTCCTTGGTTGAGGGCCCACTCTGAAATAGCGGTGCACTTGGCATCCAGCATCTCGCGCTGCGCCGCGCTGACGGAGGCATCCACACATACCCAAATATCGAGGTCACTGGTGAGGCTTTGTCCCATGGAGCCGGTACTGCCCATGGTATACATGCCTTTAATCGGCAGGCGCTGATCGTGCTCAAAACGCGCAGTTAGAGAGGAGAAGCGGGTGTCTGTGTGGATCAGGCAATCGGAGACAAACTGACGTTGTGTCTCATCAAGCTCGTAATCGGCAATGCCAAAGGGCACGCTGTCGTCAAAAAACCCCGGTAAAGCCGGATGGTTTAGATGTAAAAGCACTGGCAGCACATCGAAAACCGCTTGAGCCTGTCGGCTCATGGCTGACCGCGCGCGATCCATTCTCACACGGTTAAACGCCTCGATGCGTTCAGTTTGCTGTTCAACGTATGTTTGCAAGGCAATCATCCAGATTCGTTGACATCCCGGTCAACAGGTCGACGTTACTGTCTTCACCGTATCCGCCCAATTGCAGATAACAAAACGTGATCAATGTAACACTCTAGACAACTCGGGTAAAGCCAATAACCCCGATGCCTGTGTGGTGGTATCTATGCCGCACTATAGGCGATTTTTGAGACCAACATCAATCTTTYTCGCTCTACAACCTTAGTCGTAGACCAGCAAAAATGCCGTCTTTCCAAGTAACAATTTGCTGTAATAATAAGCGATTGATCACATTTTTTCACCTATATCACGACCAGCACGCCATAAATGCGCAAACGCGTCAGGAGAGATTACGTCCAGCGCAGCGCCAATGATAGGATGGGCGCCATTGTGTAAGAAGGAAAGCAAATCATGTATTCAACCCCCGTACGCATTGCGACACGCAAAAGCCCTCTGGCCTTGTGGCAGGCGGAGTTTGTTAAAGCGGCTCTTGAGCAGTCACACCCAGGTTTATCCGTCGAGCTGGTGCCGATGGTCACAAAAGGTGACGTGATTCTGGACACGCCGCTCGCCAAGATTGGCGGTAAAGGGTTGTTTATTAAAGAGCTCGAGCAAGCCATGCTCGACGGTCGCGCCGACATCGCCGTGCACTCGATGAAAGACGTTCCAGTCGAATTTCCTGAAGGACTGGGGCTGGTCACCATTTGTGAACGTGGCGACCCGCGTGACGCCTTTGTCTCTAATCATTACGACAGCATTGATGCATTGCCCGAAGGGGCGGTGGTAGGCACCTCCAGCTTACGTCGAGAATCCCAGCTTCGTGAGCGCCGCCCCGACTTGGTGGTCAATACATTGCGCGGCAATGTCGGCACGCGTCTCGGTAAACTCGACGATGGCCAATATGACGCCATCATCCTCGCAGCAGCTGGGTTAAAACGACTGGGCTTGCACGATCGCATTCGCAGCGAAATCCCGCCAGAAGTGATCTTACCCGCGGTTGGCCAAGGCGCGGTAGGGATTGAGTGTCGATTGGATGATGAACGTATTCGTACCTTGCTGGCTCCGCTGTCTGACGCCAACACCACCCAACGCGTATTGTGCGAACGGGCAATGAACAATCGCCTCGAAGGCGGCTGTCAGGTGCCGATTGGCAGTTATTCAGAAATCCAAGGCGACAAAATCTGGCTACGTGCCTTAGTCGGTGAGCCCGATGGCTCTACCATTCTGCGCGGCGAAATTACAGGACCGCTCGAGAAAGGCGAACAACTGGGCACCGATCTCGCCGAGCAACTGCTCGCCCAAGGCGCACGTCAAATCTTGGATAAGCTATATCAAGACGACGCATGACCATTGTTGTTGTTCGCCCCGAGCCGGATTGCAGCCAATTAGTCGACCAGCTTGCCCAACACAAGCTGGCGGCCTTGCCTTGCCCACTGGTTAGCTTTGCGCCGGGGCGAGGTTTACCGTCACTGCCCGCGCTACTTTCCTCTCTCCCCGCTGGCAGTGTGTTAGTGGCCGTTAGCCCCCGCGCGGTCGCATTTACCCATCAAGCTCTGCAACAACAGGGAATGGCGTGGCCGCGTCATTGTCATTATGTGGCCGTCGGTCAGCGCACGGCCAACGAATGGCAGCAGGTTACCAACCAGCCAGTACAGTATCCTGCCCGAGAAGATAGCGAAGGCATGCTCTCATTGGCGCCTTTTAACGTGATAAAAGGGAAGCAGGTGGTCATTCTTCGTGGAGAGAGCGGACGCGATATGATGGGGCAAACSTTGCAGTCGCAAGGCGGGCAAGTTCACTATTGCGAGGCCTATCTACGACAATGGGCGATTGAGCCTTTAGTATCGCAAGTAGTAAGCTGGCCACAAGACACGATTACCACCGTGGTGGTAACCAGTGGTCAACAATTAGCCCACTTTGATCAACTTATCACACTGAGCGGACAGCACTGGCTGCGCCAATGCCGTATACTGGTGCCCAGTAAAAGGATTCAAGATCAAGCGACTGCGCTCGGTTTTGACACGATTACGACCGTTGACAGCGTGGCCAATGACGCACTGGTTAACACGCTGCTGAGGTTAAGAAAAACGGGACTTTCGGATGACTGACAACAAAAACACCGACACCAAGCAAAGCAAGGCCACGACTCCCTCTTCACCAGATACGCACGCCTCGCACAATAAAGCGGCGCCTAATAAGTCTAAACCTGCCACACGCAGCCGAGGTGGACTAGTATTAGGTGCGGTTGCCATCGCCATTGCACTGGGCTCGAGTGGTTGGCTTTTCTACCACGGCCACCAACAAGCCACCGTGCTGCAAAACACGCTATCCGCGCAGCAAGCGCAGATTGCACGTCTTGAGCAAGCCCTAAATGACCAGCAACAGGCAGCAGAAAAAGCGCGGGCGCAAGTGGTTGATGACACCCAAACACGCTTAGCGCAGCAAGACAAYACCTTGAAGAGCTTGCAAAAAGCGGTAGCCGAAGTGAAAGGGCGCCGTCCGAATGACTGGCTGCTTGCCGAAGCGGATTACCTTATTCGTATGGCTGGACGCAAAATTTGGCTCGAGCATGACGCGCAAAGCGCCACCGCGCTGATGGAGGCGGCCGACCATCGCATTGCCCAGCTTAACGATCCTTCTTTGATGCCCATTCGTCAGGCGATGGCCGACGATATTACGGCGCTAAAAGCAGTAAAACGTATTGATCGCGACGGCATCGTGCTGCGTTTAACCAGTATGCAACAGCAAGTCGAAACCTTACCGCTTGCCAATGCGGTGATCCCTGACGCGATTGAAACCGAAAAGCCGGTGGTGAGCGAATCGGTTAATGACTGGCAAACCAACCTCACCACCTCCGTCAAAGATTTTGTCGATAACTTTGTCACCTACCGAAAACGTGATGGCAATGTTGTCCCACTGCTGTCGCCAACGCAAAGCTACTATTTGCAAGAGAACGTCAAGAACAAGCTCGATCAAGCGATGCGCGCGGTCTATCAAGGTAATGACGCCTTGTATCATGAGGCCTTGGGTATGGCCAAAGATTGGACGCTTCGCTTTTATAACCAAGATGCGACCGTGACGGAACGCTTTGTCGAGCAAATCGATGCACTCGACCAGCAAAGAATCGGCATCGATTTACCTAACAAGCTCAAAAGCCAAGCCTTGGTCAGTGATGAAATCGACACCCGACTGCGTCGAGACATCGCGCCACTCACAGGGGGTCAGTCATGATTAAACTCCTACTGCTTGTCTTAGCGCTGGTTGCCGGTCTGCTCGTCGGTCCGGAGCTTGCTGGTCAACAAGGGTATGTGCTGATCTCTGCTGCCGAGCAGACACTTGAGATGAGTGTTACTACTCTGATTATCCTCATTATTGGATTGATTGGAGTGTTATGGGTGCTCGAGTGGGTGCTGCGCAAGCTGCTCTCGCTCAGTAGCACCGCGAGCGGTTGGTTATCAGGACGTAAACAACGCAAAGCACGCAAGCAAACCCAAACGGGATTGATGAAATTACGCGAAGGCGAATGGAAGCAAGCGGAGAAGCTATTAGCAAAAGCCCGTCCTTTCAGTGACGCGCCCATGCATAATTTACTGGCCGCTGCCGAAGCCGCGCAGCAGCGTCAAGATCTTCATGCCAGGGATCAGTA
The DNA here is from genome assembly GCF_001995355.1 of Salinivibrio sp. PR919. NCBI lineage: Bacteria > Pseudomonadati > Pseudomonadota > Gammaproteobacteria > Vibrionales > Vibrionaceae > Salinivibrio > Salinivibrio sp. PR919. The sequence goes on from NZ_MUFL01000028.1 coordinate 20,393, forward strand.
CCTCCAGCAAGCCGCCGACCTTAACGCCAACAGCTTGGCACTTGCCCTGACCCGTGCACAACTACACAGCCAAAGCGGTCAGTACGAAGAAGCACTGGCGTCATTGCGTGCCATTAAGCGCCAACACCCTCGAAACCCGGTGATGCTATCCCTGCTTAAAGACACCTATATTCAACTGGAAGATTGGTCGGCATTATTGAATTTGCTGCCCACGCTGAAAAAAGCTCAGCTTCTCGATGGGACGCAATTGGAAGCACTCAGTGAGCGTGCGGAACTCGGTGTCATGGCACACATTGCCAGCCAACAAGGCACTGAGGGGCTGCTAACCCACTGGAATCGACTCTCGAAAACCAAACGCAGCCAACCCGCTCTATTGGTGGGGCTGGTACACCACTTAGTGGCGCGCAACGCGGATTCTGAAGCCTATATTCTACTGCGAGAAGCCTTGAAAAAACGTCCGGAAGACAGCCTGATTGCGCTGCTCCCCAGCTTAAAGCTGCCTGACATTCATCTCGCCGTGGTCATGCTCGAAGAGCTCCTCAGGTACGACTCTCGTAATCCTGTCACCCATAGCGCGTTAGGACAGTTGCTGATGCAACAAGGGAAATGGCAAGACGCACGTAGCCACTTTGAGAAAGCCCTCGAGTATCGTGCGGACGTGACCGACTACGCATATCTCGCCGATGTATTGGATAAGCTCAATCAAGGAAAAGCGGCCAGCGATGTCTCTCGCACCGCACTCAAACTTGCGCTACCCGAGCAACCGCCTGCCGCTTAATCGTGGAAAATGAGACACAAGCAAACGAAAACGCCCCGCTTCAAGCGGGGCGTTTGTTATTTTTCATCCGAGCGTCAACGCTTTTTGCACAATACGTTTAACGCCGCATCGGCATTACGTGTCACCACTTTCCCAGTGCGGGCATCCACGCCCATTGCTCCTTGCACCCAATAAGGTAAACGCATAGGCAACTGATCGGTGGCCTTAGATACCGCGGTCAAATCAGCTTGGCTTGCCAGCATCATGCCCTCTTTTTGGCACCGTGCCATCGCGCCTGCATAGTCAATACGCAACCAATTGATATCCTTTTCCACATATTGCTGATCACCATCTTCCGGCTCAGGCAAGCCAAAATGATTCAGGTTAATGGTGGACGCACTAGCTGGCATGGTTGATTTTGCCATTGTCGATGAGGACGTCACAGACTTCGCCTGCGTCGCTAAAGGGGGTAAGCGAATCACGGCCGGTTCCGATAATGGCTGGCGTGTTTGACGCATAACAGCCTTTTGGGTGGGTCCGAACTGGCGCACACGCTGCAACACCAAACGGGCCACGTCAGGATTATCATACGGACCAATCAGGCAACGCCCTCGCCCATCAYGGAGATGCACCTGAAACGGCAAGTCTGGCAACCCTTGACGCAGCGACTGGAAAAACGCGCGCGATGGTACACCTTCCGTTGCCCCGCACTGGATCCAAAACGCATGGCTGTTTGGGTCAAGCGCTTGGTTGCCCCATAATCCTTCACCAATATCGCACTGCTCACCAATAATGGGCCAGCCTTGTTGGTGGTCAATCACCGCACACGGCGTTTGCGCCGCATTCACTGGCGCACTGATCGCCCATGTTGCTACGGCACTGACCGCAAGACGTCGCAACCACCTCATGATTTGCTCTCCTGAAAACCGAATGTTGTCAGCTTAAGCAAAGTGACGCGGCGACTCAAGCGAGCGCTGCTCAGCCTGTTAGCTTCCAACAAAAATGGCTGCAAACGCAGCCATTTTATTCACCCTTTATAGATTTTGGGGTTGAAGACATCCCGCAGCCAATCGCCCAGCAAGTTGATGACTAATACCAGTAAGACCAGTACGATGCCAGGAAAGGCAGTGATCCACCACGACCCCGAGAAGATATAGTTAAATCCGATACTGATCAGTGAGCCCAATGACGGCTGATCGACCGGCATGCCCAAACCCAAAAAGGATAGCGCTGCTTCCGACATAATCGCGTTAGCGACCTGCACCGTCGAAATCACCAAAATGGGCGAAAGACAGTTGGGCAAAATATGGCGGAACATGATCCGCGGGGAGCGAAAGCCCATCACTCGCGCCGCTTCGACGTACTCTTTCTTCTTTTCAGCAAGCACAGATGCACGAATGGTGCGGGCATACTGTGGCCATTCCGCCACTCCGATAATCACCACCAGCATTAAGATGGCATATTGGCTGTAAAACTCACTGCCAAAGCTGGCTTTAAAAATGGCCGAGACAATGATCGCCACCATCATGGTCGAGAACGATAACTGAATATCGGCAATTCGCATGAAAAAGCTGTCGATTCGTCCACCAAAATAGCCCGCACTGAGCCCAATCACAGTACCCAATAGGAGCTGTAAACCAACCGCACACAGACCAATGGTCAGGGAGATACGCAGACCATAAATCATGGTCGATAAAATATCGCGCCCTTGGTTATCCGTCCCTAATAGGAAACGCGGATCGCTCCACTCCATCCATGCCGGGGGTAATTCTGAGTCCATAATATCAATCATGGTCAGATCGTAAGGATTGGTCGGCGCAATAAGCGGGGCAAATAGCGCCAATAAGACGAACAGGACAAAGACGGTAAAACTCGCCATCGCGACTTTGTCACGCTTAAAGTGATAGAGAAAATCTGAGGCTAAAAAGCGCTGCCAACGGTTTGGCTGAGTGGTTGTTTGTGTCATTGCCTATGCCTCCTTACCTGTAAGATTGACCGTTGGGTTGATAAGGCCATAGAGCAGATCAACAAAGGTATTCGTGATCACAAATATCAAGCCGACAAAAATTACATAAGCGGTGATCAGTGGCGTATCCACACGGTTAATCGCTTCAAGGAAAAGAAAGCCCGTGCCAGGCCATTGGAAGACAGTTTCCGTCAAAATGGTATAGGCAATCATGGTACCAATTTGTACCCCACCGACGGTGACAACGGGCAACATGGTATTTTTTAACGCGTGCTGGTAGTACACCTTCTTCTGGGGCAATCCTTTGGCACGCGCAAACTTCACGTATTCAGTGCCAAGCGCTTCCAGCATTTCAGATCGCACTAAGCGAATAAACAGCGGTAACATGATCGATGCCAGCGAGACCGCGGGCAGCACTAAGTGCGCCAAGCCATCCAAGGTGAAAAAGCCGGACTCCCAACCAAGCCAATTGGCCGTTTCACCTCGCCCATAGGACGGCAACCAACCTAACTCAATCGAGAACACATACATCAACATGATGGCGGTTAAGAAAACAGGTATCGAGATCCCCACAATACTGAAGCCCATGATGACTTTGGTGAGAATGCTATTGGGATGAATGGCAGAATACACCCCAAGTGGGATCGACACGACAACGATAATTAACGCCGCCCCAGCGACGAGCTCCAGTGTCGCTACCAGCTTATCTAAAATCACGTCCACCACGGGACGTTTAAAGAAGTACGAATTTCCCAAGTCGCCCTGTACCGCTTTGCCGATAAAACGGGTGTACTTGGTAATAAAGGGATCGTTAAGTCCCATCTCATCGCGCAGCGCGTTACGCTCCGCTTCTGATACTGATTGCCCCACCAGCTCCCGCAAGGGGTCGCCGAGGTTGTCCTGGATAGCAAACGCCACCAGACTGATCACAAACATCACTACCAGTGCCTGAACCAGACGTTTGACTAAAAACGTTACCATGTTTGCCTCTAAGCGATTGGAGATGAAGGGGCCTTATCAGGCCCCCTTTTACACCCTTACTCGACGACCAAATCGCCGAAATAAGGGAAGTTCATACCGTTAACAATCGGTTTGATGTTGACGTTATTTTTGGCGGCCCATGATGGATCCTGCCAGTGCAGAGGAAGGAAAGCAGCGTCGTCATACAGGATCTTCTCGACTTTTTGCAGCATGGCACTGCGCTTCTCGAGATCGGTCTCTGAATTCGCCGCCGTGACCAGTTTGTCGACTTCACTGTTTGAGTAGTGACCACAGTTGTACTGGCCCTTACCTGTGTCCGCATTGCGGGTCATGGTCAAGAACTCGGTAAAGTTGGCGGAGTCTTCCGTATCTGGGTGCCAGCCGATCATTTGCATGCCCGCTTCACACTTATCAAACTCTGGCCAGTATTGCGCTTTTGGCATGGTTTGCAGATCGACCTTAATCCCAATCTTCGCCATCATCGCCGCAACCGCTTGAGCGATTTTTTCATCGTTCACATAACGGTTATTCGGCGCAATCATGGTGATCGAGAAGCCATCTGGGTAACCCGCCTCTTCCATCAGCTTTTTCGCTTTGGCCAAGTCATAACGCGGCTCTAGATCAGCATTGTAGCCTGCATACCCGACGGGGCTTTGCTGGCTAGCTGGCGTGGCGGCACCTTTCATGATTTTTTGCGCGATACCTTCGTTATTGACCGCATAAGCAACCGCTTGACGAACACGCGGGTCTTTAAACTCATCAACAACACTTTGGTTCATTTGGAAAGTGATCACGCGCGTCCCTGGCATGGTCACCAACTGCAAGTTATCAGAGCGTTCGATACGGCGGTAATCATTCGGTGACACCGGCGCAATCATAWCCACATCACCTGACAACAAGGCAGCGACGCGGGTGGCGTCTTCTTTAATTGGGCGTAAGGTGATGTTGTCGACATTGCCTTCGCTTTCTGTGTCCCAGTAGTTTTCGTTGCGCTTAAATTCCACGACAACGCCTTGCTCACGCTCGGTAACCACGTAAGGACCGGTCCCTGACAGGTGTGTTGACGCATAGGTTGAGCCATTTTTCTTCAGCTCTGCTTTGTCACGCCCGTCTTCGGTTTTACCACTGTAGTATTTGCTGTCCATTGGGAAGACATAGGTCATCACGTTTTCAACCAATGGGTAGGTGCCATCCGTGATCACGTCTACCGTATGCGCATCGACTTTTTTAATATCAACAATCGGGGTGAAGATCCCTTTGAAGTCTGGCGAGGATTTGAGGCGCTTGAACGTCCATACGACATCATCAGCAGTAAATGGGTTACCAGAGTGGAACGTCACACCTTCACGCAGATTAAAGCGCACCGTTTTGTTATCCATGCGCTCCCAAGAGGTCGCGAGGCGTGGCTCAAAGTCCATCTCTTGGGTGAAACGGACTAGCGGATCAAAGACCATATGAGAAAGCTGCAACGTGCCACCAGACAGTTGCTCATGCGGGTCAAGTGAGACAGGATCCGCATCGTAAGCAATAGTGATATCCGCAGCGGCTGCGCTAAAGCTTAGGCCTGCGGCCATCAGCGCCACGGCAATCTTGCTCTTCATTGTTTTCATTTGCATAGCTCCTTTATGCGTAGGGGAGTGTCCCCTGCTGTGTTTGCATCGGTAATCAATTGCGGCCATCTGGCCGCGACGGCACAGGCTAACTATGCCGTTTGCAAACCTTCCGTGCTCATTCCCTTAAATTCCGGCATCAATGAAATCAGCTTGCGGCTGTATTCATGCTGAGGATCGGTAAATAGTTGCTCGGTCGGTGCCACTTCCAACAGCTGACCCTTGCGCATCACACCAATGCGATCACACATTTGTCGAATAACTGGCAAATCGTGACTGATAAACAGCATGGTGAGATTGAGCTCGTCTTGTAGGTCTTTAAGCAGGTTTAGAATTTGGGCCTGCACCGACACATCCAGCGCCGACGTAGGTTCATCACAAATCAATAAGCGCGGGCGCGTTGCCAGTGCGCGGGCAATTGAAATCCGCTGACGTTGACCACCAGAGAACTCGTGAGGGTATTTGATCCCCGCGCCACGTCCTAATCCAACATAATCCAATAAATCCCCCACGATCTGACGGATCTGAGACTCATTGTCTGCCAAGCGGTGGAAGCGAATAGGCTCAGCGATAATGTCATAGATTTTCATCCGCGGATTCATCGACGAATACGGGTTCTGAAACACCATCTGCATTTGACGACGAATCGGCCGTCGCGCCCGTTCGCTCTTAATCGCGGTGAGATCAATGCCTTCAAAAATGATTTGTCCGGTATTGGGCGGATACAGCCCCGTAATCGCACGGGCAATGGTCGACTTACCCGACCCTGACTCGCCCACCAGCCCGAAGGTTTCACCTTCGACAATATCGAAGCTGACATGATCAGACGCTTGAACATATTCGCGGCGGCTGGCAAATAACGAATCTTTGGTAACAAAACGCAGCGATACGTCTTTGACTTGCAATAACGGTCCGGTATAAGCGCGTTGATCTTGGCTTTGCCCCAGCCAATGGTTTTTAATATCCAGCTCGACGGTTTCGCCAGCTTCTTCGATATAGTTAACCAGTGGAAAGCGATCCAGCTTGATATCTGAGCGTGGTACCGCCGAAATCAGACTTTGCGTGTAAGGATGTTGTGGCTCACCGAGTACTTGTCGGGTGGTGCCAATTTCCACCAAATCACCGCGATACATCACCGCAACGCGATCAGTGACATTCGCGACCACACCCATATCATGGGTCACCAACATACAGCCGACGTTTTTCTGCTGACACAAGTCACGGATGAGCGTCAGGATTTGGTCCTGTATTGATACGTCCAATGCAGTGGTAGGCTCATCGGCAATGATTAAATCGGGTTCACCGGCTAGGGCGATAGCAATCACCACACGCTGACGCATGCCGCCAGAGAATTGGTGGGGGTACTGTTTGATGCGGATTTCTGGATCTGGAATCCCCACTTGCTCCATTAAGGTCAACGCCCGCTGATAGGCTTGCTGCTGAGTCACATTTAAATTGGTAAGAATGGTTTCAGTCAGCTGCTGCTCCACCGTGAACAGTGGGTTTAACGATGTCATGGGGTCTTGGAAGATAAAGCCAATCTTATCCCCACGAACCTTGCGCATCTCATTGGGCGTCAGACCAGAAATCTTTTTGCCATCGAGGTACACATCGCCGCTGGCTATCCGTCCCGGTGGGCTAAGTAAGTCAATCACCGCGTTGCCAACCGTCGACTTACCCGCGCCGGACTCACCGACCACACCAACGATCTCGCCGCGTTCAATGGTAAATGACAGTGATTTCACTGCCGCATGAACGCCATGACGAGACGGATACTCTATTCGTAGGTTATTTACTTCTAGCAGTGCCATTTATCATCCTTGGCATCGTCGAATGTGACGATGTACTCCTTGTCCAGACTGAGCCCTGTTCAACCGATACCCAGTAAAAAATAGGGGGATTCCAATCTGGCAAACATTTCACAAAAAATCAACAACACAGCAGGATATGCCATAATCCTGCTTAAGGGTCGAATAATCATTCACAGTCATTCTCTGTAAACTCACACCAAAAGATACAAAACACATTTCATATCAGTGAAATACAGACTCATTACCGTGTCACAGTTGTAAAACAAATTACGCATAAGATAAAGCCTAACCTGTTAACACTCATCAAACACTGCCAGTGCTTTACCCTGATATTAACGGCGTAAATTGTTATCTATTTTATCAATAACAAAAATAGCAGTGTTTTACCCTGTTTAATCTAAGGTATAGCAGCAGTATCGCGTAGCCGCTGATATCGGGCAGATTCAGGGTTTTTTCTGTGTGGGATTCTTGATTAAGCTCTAATTTCTGACTTTTTCTTCATGAAGCCGCATCATCGCGACAAAAAATAAATAGGCAGGCAAGGTAGGTAAATCAGACAGGGGTCTATACAGACGCACCTATCATGATAAGCAGACCTAGAAACGAAAAAACCCCAGCCGTTAGGCTAGGGTTTGAATGGTAGTCGGTGAAGAGGAATTCGATGGGGCGGCCTTCCGCGCGACCGGGCTTCCGGCCCCCGACCCGCTATCCCAAACGAACAGGTAAAAACGAAAAAACCCCAGCCGTTAGGCTGGGGTTTGAATAGTGGTCGGTGAAGAGGGATTCGAACCCCCGACCCTCTGGTCCCAAACCAGATGCGCTACCAAACTGCGCTATTCACCGACATTTTCGCTTTTAGCGGGAATAATGGGGTGGCTGACGGGACTTGAACCCGCGACAACTGGAATCACAATCCAGGGCTCTACCAACTGAGCTACAGCCACCACTGATTTTTTGCCATCTATTTCTATCCCGGAATGGCGCGCCCGACAGGATTTGAACCTGTGACCTTTGGCTCCGGAGGCCAACGCTCTATCCAACTGAGCTACGGGCGCTTGCCCCGTTGGCGGTGACGAATATTACGGATATCGTTACCAGCCGTCTAGCACTTTTTTTAATTTTTTTACTGACTGGTCTCTTTTTGGACAAATTGCGTAGAAATCGTCAGTTAGGTCTCTACTATAACGGTTTAACGTAACAATCTAAAGCGCTATAATCACCTAATCTTTACACGGGGTTAACCTACCCTGTTTGGGTGAGCCCGTAGAGAAATATGAATGTCGCGGCCGAATCACGTCTTCATTGATTCACCCTTTGAGGTTGGCGACAAAATAAGACGAAAAAGGCGTAAGCCACCAGTAATGTGGGAGTGTCATTGTGAGCGCAAAGGGAAAGAGTCTACGTCATATCATGGTTGCCTCTGTGGCTGCCTTCATGTTTGCTTCAGCCGCACAGGCGCTTGAAGTCTCAGAGAGTGAAAAATCCGCCATTGCCGAGCGCATTGCCCCAGTGGGTGATGTATACCTTGACGGTCAAGCCCCGGTCGAAACGGCTGCCGCTGAACCGACGGGTCCGCGTACCGGCGATCAGGTTTATAATACCTACTGCACTGCGTGCCACAGCACAGGCGCAGCAGGCGCACCAAAAACCGGTGACGCCGCCGCTTGGGGACCTCGTGTCGATAAAGGCATGGAAACCCTCACCAAACACGCTATCAATGGCTTTAATGCGATGCCTGCTAAAGGCACCTGTATGGACTGCTCTGACGACGAGATCGTTGCCGCGATTGAGCACATGCTAGACGCACTCTAAGACGGAATGGTTATTACGTTCGACTGAGTGATAAGAGGCGCCGTATCAACGGCGCTTATTTATTTTGGTTTAACATCGCTTTTAGGTTCGCGATCGCGGCTTGTCCCTTCTCCATGCGCTCTTGTTGTGAAACGGGCTTCTTGTTCGCCTCCCATTCCACATCCTCAAACGGCAATTCGTCAAGAAAACGGCTGTGCTGCGGTTTTATCAATTCACCAAATTGGCGACGCTCTTTACACACCACAAAAGTCAGCGCTTTTTGTGCCCGCGTGATCCCCACGTACGCCAAACGCCGCTCTTCATCGATATTGTCTTCGTCGATGCTCGACTGGTGAGGCAACAAACCTTCTTCCATGCCAATCATATATACATAGGGAAATTCGAGCCCCTTAGACGCATGTAAGGTCATCAGCTGTACTTGATCGGCATCATCATCGTCTTCGCCTCGCTCCATCATGTCGCGCAGCGTAAGGCGCTGAACCACTTCTCGTAAACTGCGCTCGACATTATCCGGGTTGTCACCCTCTAAGTCAGCCACTATCCAGCTGTAGAGATCCGAGACATTTTTCATCCGCATTTCCGCCATTTTGGGGCTGGATGAGGTCTCATATAGCCAGTCTTCGTAATGGGTATCGCGCAATAACGCCCGTACTGCGGCAACTGTATCGCCACGTTCAGCCTGATCGGACAATTCAACAATCCAACGTGTGAACGCCTGTAACGAGGCCAACCCTCGGCCCGACAAATGCTGTGTCAGCCCCAACTCGAAGCTCGCCGCAAACAAGCTTTTGCCTCGCTGGTTTGCGTAGCTACCCAGTTTTTCCAACGTGACAGGGCCGATTTCGCGTCGCGGGGTATTCACAATACGTAAAAAGGCGTTGTCATCGTCTTGGTTGGTCAGCAAGCGCAAATAAGCCATGATGTCTTTAATCTCTGCGCGAGCAAAAAAGGAGGTGCCGCCCGATATTTTATAAGGGATGCGGTTTTGCATCAGCGCTTTTTCGATTAAACGCGATTGGTGGTTTCCGCGATAAAGGATGGCGTAATCTTTGTATTGGGTACGTCCGAGAAAACGATGGCCTATCAGCTCGCCGACCACGCGCTCGGCTTCATGTTCTTCATTTTTCGCCGTCAATACCTTTAGCATGTCCCCATCAGGTAATGCTGAGAAAAGCGTTTTTTCAAAAACATGCGGATTATTGGCAATCAAGATGTTGGCCGCGCGGAGGATGCGACTGGTTGAGCGGTAGTTTTGCTCCAATTTCACCACATGCAAGCGAGGAAAGTCTTGCTGCAGGTAAACGAGATTTTTCGGCTGGGCGCCTCGCCATGAGTAAATCGACTGATCGTCATCCCCAACCACCGTAAAGCGCGCACGCTCGCCCACCAGCAGTTTTACCAACTGATACTGGCTGGTATTGGTATCTTGATACTCATCCACGAGCAGGTAACGAATGCGTGCTTGCCAGCGCTCCCGAACCGCTTGATTCTGACTAAGTAACGCCACCGGCATCAATATCAAGTCATCAAAATCCAACGCATTGTACGCCCGCATTTGTTTTTGATAACGCGCATAGCAGGCAGCGAATAGCTGATCGCGCTCACCTTGCGCCTGCGCCAGTGCCTCATCAGGCCCCAGCATCGCATTTTTCCAATTCGAGATGGTATGCACTAATTGACGCAGCAAATCTTTGTCATTATCCAGCTCATCTTCGGTCAAAGTTTTGAGCAACGCTAATTGGTCTTGGTCATCAAAGAGAGAAAAGCCCGCCTTGAGCCCCAAGGTTTTGTATTCTCGTCGAATGATATTCAGACCCAGAGTGTGGAAGGTTGACACCATCAGGCCGCGCGACTCTTGTTTACCGAGCGTTTGCGCGACACGTTCTTTCATTTCTCGCGCTGCTTTGTTGGTAAAGGTTACCGCCGCGATATGACGCGCTTTATATCCACATTGTTGCACCAAATAGGCGATCTTGTGGGTAATAACACGTGTTTTTCCTGAACCAGCACCCGCTAAAACCAAGCAAGGACCGGAAATATGGCGCACCGCATCAGACTGCGCGGGGTTAAGTTTCATGGTGACAACGCCTCTTTTTAACCTGAGTTGGCATTGTAGAGGGAAACACTCACATGTCTATCTTACCGCGCGATTGTCGCAAAGATTGACTACACTTTGCCCTTGTCATTCGTSCAAAAATCCGACTAAAATGAATGAACGTTCATTCACTATTGATACCATGCACAGTATGGATAAACGCACCCAAATTTTGTCAGCCACTGAGCAACTCATTGCGACACGTGGGCTCGATAAAGTCTCGATGCAGCAAGTCGCCAAGCATGCTGGCGTAGCAGCTGGCACCATTTATCGCTATTTCGATGACAAGGATGACTTACTCCGTCAATTATCGGCGCATCTGATGATGCAATGCGCGACACACATTCAACATGGGGTWAAGGATGAACCAACACTGCGCGACCAATTTGAACGCCTATGGCGCAATACGTGGCACATGATGTTACAGCGCGACCATCTCCTGTTATCACGTGATCAATTCGAAGCACTACCACGTGATGACCATGCACACACTCAGCAGGAACGCATTGCATTTGCTGATCTTTATCATGTGATTCAACAAGGTAAAGACCAAGGGCTATTCAAACCCATGAACGATGAAGTTTTGATCGCTCTCGGGCTAGAACCGGCGGTTTGTTTAGCTCGCAAACAGGTTCGGGGTGTTATAACCCTGAGCGATGATACTATCGCAGATGCAATTCGCGCTTGCTGGGATGCAATTTCTCTTCACTAACGACGTTCGGAGCTAACTTCGATGAAAAAATGGTTTTTTGTCATGCTGATCCTTGCACTGCTGCTGTTTGGCAGTGTGATTGGCTTTAACCTGTTCAAGCAGCAAAAGATAGCGGAATACATGGCAAATATGCCGGAACCAACCCATCCGGTCACGGCCGTGACGGTTGCTGCTGAGCCATGGACCCCCACCATCGACGCTATTGGTTTTATCGAGCCAAATCAAGGGATTACCCTAACCACGCAAATTGCAGGGGTGGTCGATGTGATCAATTTTGAATCAGGCCAAACCGTCGAGCGTGGGCAAAACCTGGTCGAGCTCGACTCGAGTGTTGAAAAAGCCAACCTCGCCAGCACTCAAGCGCGCCTGCCTGCAGCGGAAGCAAAATTTAAACGCTATCAAGGTCTGTTTGCCAAAGGCTCCATTTCCAAAGAAGCACTCGATGAAGCCGAGGCGAATTATCGTTCGTTACAAGCGGATATCGCGGCGCTGAAAGCCACCATCGCCCGTCGTAATATCCAAGCGCCGTTTGATGGGGTTATTGGTCTGCGTAATGTCTTTATGGGTGAATATTTGCAGCCAGGTACCGATATTGCTCGTTTAGAAGATACCTCTGTAATGAAGCTTCGCTTTACCGTRCCACAAACGGACATTGCTAAAATCCGTCTCAGTCAGCCACTGCGTATCACCGTTGATGCGTATCCAGAAATGGAATTTATCGGCTCAATTAGTGCTATCGAGCCAGCCGTCAACAGTCAAAGCGGCCTGATTAAAGTGGAGGCCAACATTCCCAACAACGATGGGCAACTACGCTCAGGGATGTTTGCCCGTGCAGACATCATTTTGCCCACCATTGAAGATCAAATCGTGATTGACCAAACCGCGATTAACTTCACTTTGTATGGCGAAAGTGTTTATGTGATCCGTGAAGAAGATGGCGAAAAGCGTGCTTATCAGCAAGTGCTTAAAGTGGGCGAGCGTCGTGGCCACCAAGTCCGAATCATTGATGGTCTCGCACCTGGCGATCTCGTGGTAACGTCCGGCCAAGTGCGCTTGAGCAACGGTTCAAAAGTGAAAATCGTCGAAAATGACGCTCTCACACCACCAGAACAATTACCTCAATTGTAAGACGAGGATGTGATGCGCTTTACTGATATTTTTATCCGGCGCCCAGTACTGGCAGCCTCAATCAGTATACTGATTGCGCTGCTAGGCTTGCAGTCGCTTTTTAAGATGCAAGTCAGGGAATACCCGGAGATGACCAATACCGTGGTCACCATCACAACCAGCTACTATGGTGCCAGTGCTGATTTGATTCAGGGGTTTATCACCACCCCACTCGAACAGGCAGTCGCCCAAGCTGACAATATTGACTTTATGACCTCAGAATCGGTGCTGGGGACCTCGACGATTACCGTCAACATGAAGCTAAACACAGATCCGAATGCGGCACTGGCGGATATTCTTGCCAAGGTCAATTCGGTACGTGCGCAGCTTCCGACTGAGGCAGAAGACCCCTCAGTATCGATGTCGACGGGTTCAACCACTGCGGTGATGTACATCGGCTTTACCTCACCGGAGCTCGATTCAAGCCAGATCACTGATTACCTCGAACGGGTCGTGAAGCCTCAGCTGTTTACCGTGAATGGGGTGTCGAAAATCGACTTATACGGCGGGGTGAAATACGGTCTACGTGTTTGGCTGGATCCTCAGAAAATGGCCGGGTTTAACCTAACGGCCACGGATGTCATGTCGGTACTGAGTGCCAATAACTACCAGTCCGCCACCGGTCAAGCTATCGGTACCWATATGGTTTATAACGGTAGCGCCGACACCCAGGTGTCGACCCCAGAGGAGCTCCGTAACTTGGTGGTCGAAACCCAAGAGGGTCGCGTGRTGCGCCTTGGGGATATTGCCAAAGTCTCGCTAGAGAAAAGCCACGATCGCTACCGTGCCATTGCGAATGGCTCAGAGGCAGTGGTCGCGGCGGTCAATGCCGCGCCTACCGCCAACCCCATTAATATTGCCGAAGACGTGATTGCAATGCTCCCAGAAATCGAGCGCAACATGCCGGGCAATATCCAAATGAACGTACTGTATGACTCCACCAAAGCGATTAACGAGTCCATCCATGAGGTAGTAAAAACCATCATTGAAGCGGCCATTATCGTACTGGTGGTGATTACCTTGTTCTTGGGCTCATTCCGCGCCGTTATCATCCCAATCATCACCATTCCATTGTCCTTGATTGGTGTGGCCTTGGTCATGGAGATGATTGGCTTCTCGCTGAACTTGATGACGCTACTGGCGATGGTATTGGCCATCGGCTTGGTGGTTGACGATGCGATCGTGGTACTCGAAAACATCGACCGGCATATTAAGCTAGGTGAATCGCCTTTCCGTGCGGCCATTATTGGTACGCGAGAAATTGCCGTGCCGGTTATCTCAATGACACTGACATTGGCGGCTGTGTATGCCCCTATCGCCATGATGGGCGGGATCACCGGCTCATTGTTTAAGGAGTTTGCGCTAACACTTGCCGGGGCCGTGTTTGTCTCTGGGATTGTGGCACTGACCCTCTCGCCAGTGATGTGTTCATCGATGCTAAAAGCCCACGCAAAGCCTAGCCGTTTTGAGTTGACAGTCCATCGCCTCTTAGACGGTATGACAGAGCGCTACGCGGGCATGCTGGATAAGGTGATGCAACGTCGTCCGGTTATCTTGTCTTTCGCGGTGATCGTGTTTGCGTCGTTGCCCGTTCTGTTCAGCTTTATCCCCAGCGAGCTTGCGCCTTCAGAGGATAAAGGGGTGGTCGTGATGATGGGTACTGCCCCCTCGACCGCAAACTTGGATTACATCCAAAACACCATGGCAGAAGTGAACCAAAAGCTCGACGAACAACCAGAGGTGGCCTTCTCTCAGGTCTTCTCTGGCGTACCTAAGTCGAATCAGGCATTTGGTATTGCTTCTCTGGTGCCATGGAGTGAGCGTGAAGCCAGCCAGTCAGAAATCGTGAAGCGCATGGCCGAGGAAGTGAAAGACATTCCGGGCATGAACGTCACAACCTTTGAGATGCCAGAGCTCCCCGGCGCCTCGTCTGGCTTGCCAATCCAGTTCGTGGTGACGACGCCGAATAACTTTGAAAGTCTCTATCAGGTGACGGCTGAAATCATGTCAGAGGTTCAATCAAGTCCGAATTTCGTCTATTCGGAGCTGAACCTTAACTTTGACTCGGCCACTATGAACATCAGCATTGATAAAGACAAGGCGGGCTCTTACGGCGTAACCATGCAAGACATCGGTGCCACCATTGGCACCATGATGGCGGATGGCTATGTGAATCGTATCGACTTTGATGGACGCTCTTATGAAGTGATCCCACAAGTTGAGCGTAAATATCGCCTCAACCCTGAGTCTATCGAAGGTTATTACGTACGCGCGGCAAATGGTGAGTCGATTCCACTCGGTTCGCTGATTGATATCGACATTACCGCAGAGCCTCGTTCACTGCCGCATTTCAACCAATTGAATGCCGCTACAATCAGTGCAGTGGCAGCGCCTGGCGTGACCATGGGAACTGCTGTTGACTGGTTTGAAAGCAAAGCTGCAGAGTTGCCTAAGGGCTATCAACACGATTACCTCGGTGAATCTCGCCAATACGTCACAGAAGGTAGCGCACTCTATGCCACCTTCTTGTTCGCCTTAGCGATCATTTATCTGGTCCTTGCGATTCAGTTTGAATCCTTGCTCGACCCACTGGTGATCTTGGTCTCTGTACCGCTCGCCATTTGTGGTGCATTAATTGCGCTCGCATGGGGGCTGTCGTCGATGAATATCTACTCGCAAGTCGGGTTGATCACCTTGATAGGTCTGATTACCAAACACGGTATTTTGATCTGTGAGGTGGCCAAAGAGCAGCAGCTGCATCATCAAGCCAGTCGGATGGATGCGGTCAAAGAAGCGGCTAAAATTCGCTTGCGCCCGATCTTAATGACCACTGCAGCAATGATTGCTGGCCTGATCCCTCTGATGTTCGCGACCGGCGCAGGTGCCGAGCAACGCTTTAGCATCGGGATTGTGATCGTGGCAGGTCTTGCTATCGGTACCTTGTTTACCCTATTCGTTTTGCCAGTGATTTACACCTATCTGGCCAGCAAACACAAACCACTGCCTGTGTTTGTCGAAGACGATGAGCTCGACAAGCTCGATAAAGACTATCACGCGTCACACTAATTAAAGGGCCTTCGGGCCCTTCTCTTTTGTCATCTTTCGACAAGCTGCCCGTATTTACATAGAATAAAGGCAGTTAATGAAGGAGTATTCCATGTTTGACCCCAAAAAACTTGAGCAAGTGGCCAAGCAAATTCACGACGCCATGCCTCAGCCTGTCAAAGAGTTAGGCACGGATATGGAAAGCCGTGTGCGCCAAGCCATTCAAGGCCAGTTGACCAAGCTCGACGTGGTAAGCCGTGAAGAGTTTGATGTGCAGACCCAGGTGCTACTACGCACCCGTCAAAAGTTGACCGAGCTTGAAGCCAAGCTTGCAGAGATGGAAAAAAAGCTCAACCAAGACACTGATGCCTAAATCCATCATTAAAAAAGCCTGACCACTGGCCAGGCTTTCATCTCATACTGTGTCGTTAGTGGTTATTAATTGCGATTTGCTTCATATCAGTCATATAGCCTCGCAATTCCTCACCGATATACTCAATCGGGTGGTTACGGATACGATCATTGACCTCGATTAAGGTGGCGTTGTCGACCTGGTTAGAGGTTTCTCCGAGTCCTTTACCAATCACATCAGCCCCCACTGTTGGCATAAAGTGTTCGCGCAGTAGCGGTGTTGCGACGTTTGCAAATAAGTAGTTGCCGTACTCAGCCGTATCTGAAATGACCACGTTCATTTCATAAAGACGCTTACGCGCGATGGTGTTGGCAATCAAAGGTAATTCATGCAATGACTCGTAATACGCTGACTCTTCGATAATGCCGGATGACACCATAACTTCAAAAGCAAGCTCGACCCCTGCACGCACCATAGCAACCATCAAAATACCGTTATCAAAGAACTCTTGCTCACTGATGCTTACATCCGACTCGGGATAGTTTTCAAACGCGGTCTGTGCCGTTTCTTCACGCCATGTGAACAAGTCTTTATCGCCGTTTTCCCAATCGGCCATCATGGTCGCGGAGAAATGGCCAGAAATGATGTCATCCATATGTTTGTTATATAGAGGACGCATCAGTTCTTTAAGCGACTCCGACAGTTCAAAGGCTTTGATTTTCGCTGGGTTGGACAAGCGATCCATCATGTGGGTGATGCCCCCGAACTTCAGCGCTTCCGTAATGGTTTCCCAGCCGTACTGAATAAGCTTACCCGCATAACCTGGCTCAACACCCTCTGCGATCATTTTCTCGTAGCAAACGATGGATCCGGCCTGCAGCAYGCCACACAAAATAGTTTGCTCACCCATCAGATCGGATTTCACTTCTGCTACGAATGAGGAGGCGAGTACGCCAGCACGGTGACCACCGGTTGCAGCGGCCCATGCTTTCGCAATCTCAAAGCCTTCGCCTTTAGGATCATTTTCTGGGTGAACGGCAATCAGCGTCGGAACACCAAAGCCGCGTTTGTATTCTTCACGCACCTCGGTGCCCGGGCACTTTGGCGCCACCATAACCACAGTAATGTCTTCACGGATACGCTGACCGACTTCGACAATATTAAAGCCATGTGAGTAACCGAGTGCAGCGCCCTCTTTCATCAGTGGCATCACGGTTTCAACCACGTTGGAGTGCTGTTTATCTGGCGTAAGATTAATCACCAAGTCTGCCTGTGGGATCAAATCTTGGTAGCTGCCCACTTCAAATCCATTTTCGACCGCGTTCTGATAAGAAGGCCGTTTTTCATCAATAGCAGCCTGACGTAGTGCATAAGCCACATCAAGACCCGAGTCACGCATGTTTAAGCCTTGGTTGAGCCCTTGTGCACCACAGCCCACAATCACCACTTTTTTACCTTTGAGAAATTCGGCCTCGGTGGCAAATTCATCACGATCCATAAATCGGCATACGCCTAATTGTTCCAATTGTTGACGTAAATTCAGGGTATTAAAGTAGTTCGCCATGGGGTGCTCCATTGATTCAAATCCGTGATTGGGTGTGTTTTCACCGCGTATTTTTGATACTACCCTAACCACTATATTGCCTAAAGTGATATATTCACAACATAACATTGCAGTTACAGCAACAATAAATTATGAATGCAAAGCAACTCACAGGCTTTCTCCACCTCTGTGACACCAAA
Source organism: Salinivibrio sp. PR919 (assembly GCF_001995355.1). NCBI lineage: Bacteria > Pseudomonadati > Pseudomonadota > Gammaproteobacteria > Vibrionales > Vibrionaceae > Salinivibrio > Salinivibrio sp. PR919. The sequence goes on from NZ_MUFL01000028.1 coordinate 38,444, forward strand.
AGCTATACCCGAGCCGCACAAGCAATGCACGTCAGCCCTTCTGCGCTGAGCCGAATCATCCAACGTCTCGAAGAAGATATTGGTCAGCCTTTGTTTATTCGCACCAATAAAGCGGTCGATCTCACCCCAGCAGGTAAAACGCTGCTTCCCGTCGCACGCGATATCCTGCAGCTTTGGCACACCACTAAAGCCAGTATCAATGAACATGCCTCTTTGCTCGGCGGTAAGCTCACGCTCTTTTGTTCAGTCACGGCAAGCTATAGCCATTTACCTGAGCTCCTCGCGCGCTTTCGTCAACAATACCCAAATATCGAGCTACAACTGCTAACCGGCGACCCCGCTCAAGCAGAAGAGAAGGTGCAAGACAATAGTGCCGACATTGCCATTGCCGCTAAACCCAAACGCTTGTCATCCAGCTTAGTGTTTCAACCAATTGATACAGTCAGTTTGTCGGTTATCGCACCGGCAATGGCCAGCAGTGGCATTGACCTACAAGCCATTGACTGGCAGCACACACCATTAATCTTGCCCGAAGCAGGGACAGCGCGCGAACTCGCTGATCAATGGTTGACCGGTAAAGGTATCGAGCCAAACGTCTACGCACAAATAGCCGGCCATGAGGCGATTGTCAGTATGGTGGCATTGGGCTGTGGTATTGGTGTCGCGCCAGATGTGGTGATTGATAACAGCCCAGTAAAAGACAAGGTTGAGCGATTACGCCAAGAAATTGTGCAACCTCTCGAACTAGGCCTTTGTTGTAAAGCTTCCCGCGCAAAAGAACCTTTACTCAACGCTCTACTCGATGTCATGCGATAAACACAAAAAGCCCCAACACAATGATGCCGGTGCTTAAACGCAAAAAACCCCAGCTTTTCAGCTAGGGTTTCTAAATAGTGGCGGAGTGGACGGGAGTCAACGCGCACTGCAAGTGCCGCGACCAAGACGTCTGGCTCAGGGGAGCTTAAATGCAAAAAACCCCAGCTTCTCAGCTAGGGTTTCTAAAGTAGTGGCGGAGTGGACGGGACTCGAACCCGCGACCCCCGGCGTGACAGGCCGGTATTCTAACCAACTGAACTACCACTCCGCACCAATTCTGTATGAYTAAAGRCTTATATCTCTTTGCTTTAATCAATTGTAWTCAAAGCCTGGCGATGTCCTACTCTCACATGGGGAGACCCCACACTACCATCGGCGCTGCTTCGTTTCACTACTGAGTTCGGCATGGARTCAGGTGGGTCCAAAGCGCTATGGTCGCCAAGCAAAATTTTGTTTTGTCTTCACTTTTTTAAAAAGTGAAAACCATCAACCTAGAAAGCTGTTCGTTCTCGCCACAATCAACTGGCTTATTTTAAGTCCAACCCAAAACCTCTTGGGTGTTGTATGGTTAAGCCTCACGGGCAATTAGTACAGGTTAGCTCAACGCCTCACAGCGCTTACACACCCTGCCTATCAACGTCGTMGTCTACGACAACCCTTTAGAGAGCTCGAAGCTCTAGGGATGACTCATCTCGGGGCCAGCTTCGCGCTTAGATGCTTTCAGCGCTTATCTGTGCCGAACTTAGCTACCGGGCAATGCGTCTGGCGACACAACCCGAACACCAGCGGTTCGTCCACTCCGGTCCTCTCGTACTAGGA
>NZ_MUFL01000029.1:0-37091 GCF_001995355.1 Salinivibrio sp. PR919
CGGTCCAATAGCCCAGCTTGTATTCTTGCATATGAATACGGGTAGGTTGGTGACCACGTTGCCAAAGCAGTAGGGTGACAGCGTCACGATCCGGTGCATATAAGCTAAAGCGGCAGCCTTGATCGCATAATTGAGCGCCTAAGGTATAAGGCGCCGGATGGCAGAGAGACATAAACAACACCATCTAATTAAGAAGAAACGCTATTACACCTCCCTCACAGAATAAATTCAATCTAGGCTCACAGTTCTTAATATCTATTCTGCTGTAATTAACTTTCTTGTTAATAGAGGAGAAACTGTTAATGGTGATCTATATGGCGTTTTGTAGGGGTCTATTGAGAAAGTAAATAACGTTTTACGCCGTGTTTTAGTGATATAGATCGACTAAATTACATTCTTTCCTCTTACTCCTCCTTAAGGCTCCTCCCCCCATATTTTCCGTTACGGATGACGCGCAAAAAAAATGGGAAGCATAGGATGTTTCTAACACAAAAAAGGGCAACGCCCATGCATGATGTGCTCACTTTCCTACTGCCGGTGATCTCATGATGCAGTTTAACAACCATCCTAATGGAGTAAGGTATGAGAAAAGTAAGTTTAATTGCGGCGGCTGTCGCAGCTACTGTCACTGCCACCTCAGCGTTCGCTGTTGATTTTAATGGTTATGCTCGTGCGGGTGCTGCGATCGGTGGTGATGGTGCGGGTGATAGTGCTTTTGAAAAGAATAAAGTTGGTCGTTTGGGTAATGAAGACGACAACTATTACGAGTTCGGTTTTTCAGAAGAACTTCAAACGGGTGAGCAATCATGGAAACTGGAATCTATGATTGCCTCCAGCGATAAAGGCCAAAGTGGTTGGGAAAGTAGCGAAATAAACGTCGCGCAATTTAATGTCCAAGCCAAAGGTGTGATTGCATCCGACCCTGAAGCCGTTATTTGGGCGGGTAAGCGCTATTATCAGCGTAAAGATATCCATATTACTGACTTCTATTTCTTGAACACCTCAGGTACCGGTGGTGGTATTGAAAATATTTCACTGGGCGATCAAAAACTTTCTCTAGCATTTCTTCAAGATGGTGGGGACGATGAGGGCGATAACAAGCCTGCTTCTACAGGCTACATTTTTGATGCACGTTTAGCTAATATCGGCTTGTGGGAAGACGCGAGTCTAGAGCTCGCTGCGGCCTATAACTTTGCAACAGAGAAGGATGGCCGAACCGAAGCAGCTGATGATGGTATTATGCTTACCGGTATTGTGCATCAAAATATGGACAATGGTTTCAACCAAACAATCTTGCAATATGGTTCTGCAGGATACGGTGATCAGATTGCTGGCTTTGGTTCTGGTGCATGGTACAGCCGCGGCTCCGATGATAAAAACGATGCGAAAGGCTACCGTATTATCAACTGGGGTGTGATGAATGTTGGGTCATCGATGGAACTCGGACATCAGCTCTCTTATCATAATGGCTCGGACTTAACAGATGGTGAGGGCGACTCTGATATGTTCACCGCTGTTGTGCGTCCTGTTTATAAGTGGAACGACACGATGCGCACTATCGGTGAGGTCGGCTTCTTTGATGGAGAAAATCAAGGAACAGACCAAGGAGGCCACAAGTTTACTTTAGCTCAAGCATGGGCAATGGGTGACAGCTTCTGGTCGCGTCCTGAGATTCGCTTCTACGGTACGTATATTACGGATGAAGAAGGAGATACGTTTGGTGACAAAGGTGACTCAGAGTTCGTAACTGGTGTGCAATTGGAAGCTTGGTGGTAAGTCTTTTTTTAAACTGTCTTTTTTCATAGCCGACAATTGTCGGCTATTTTTTTTAGGTGTTTTATATGAATAAGAAAGTGTTATTTATTTCTGGGCTATTATTACTTAGTGGGTGCTCGACGTTCGTTGATAACCAATATAAGGTTGCACCGACAGGAAAGGCAGTGACGCAGATTGAAAAAGCGAAACAACTGCCGATAACAATGGACAAAGAGATAAAAATAGCGGTCACCACGCAAACACAAGTCCTCGATATCTATAGCATTGATAGCCCTGGCGTCATTTTCGACTTACCGATGGTAAAAAATGGATTAGCTATCAATATTGAGGCAGAAGTCAACGATAGTGTTTTTGTCCCAAGTGCTAAAGTCATTAACCAGTCTGGCGATATTCGTGCTGAGCTTGATGATGATGGGTTAGTCTATCTAAAGCCCCGTCTAGCCGATGGAAACCGTTTGCAAGGTAATATTAAAGTCCATCCACAAATTGGCGACAGTTCGCTCTATTTAGTTATTTTTACCGATAAAGATAAACTTAATGAAACGGTGGCGGTTAGCCACCCAGCGAAATTGGACGCAGAGGGGAGAGGGAATTACTTTCCGGAGGTAGGTGATATTCAAGTGCCGCGCGCGTTGACTGGCACGTTTTCCATCGAAGCAACCGCATTGGGCGCACGTAACAATGCTCAGTCTATCGTCCTGCCAGCGCTCTCCGCCACTGAAAGTCCGCAACAAGAAAGCGTTAGCTTTTATCATCAGGCTATTCGGGCCGCCATTGCAGACAACGATGTCGACAAAGCAATGGGCTTGCTGCGTGATGCGGAACAATTGGGTATTACTGACGCTGATCAAGTCTTTCGTGACGCGATGAAAGCACAATTAGACAAGAGGTAATCTCACCATTTAAGCCACGTTTTACATCGCGTCTTCAACAAGACATCGAATTAGGTGGTATGTCCTTTATGGGTAAGGATACCTCTATTTGGGGTGGTCAGCGTTATCTGAACCGCGCGGCTGGCTTATTGTCAGGTGAATATTGGAAGCAGTCGTCTGGGGTAGGGGCAGGCTTACAAACTAAATTGAATGGTCATACCGCTGGTGCTGCTATCGTTGTCGCTGATCCAGATGCTGGCGAAGCGTCGCGCAGTGATGACCGCACCACACTCACTTCTTATGATCTTTATTACTATGGTGTGGATGTAGGGATCGGTAGCTTAGACTTTGATTTCAAATACATGGAGCAGGCGAACAAAGACAGTAACTCTGATGATGGCTTTGGTGCTGCGATCACCCTTAACTCTAGCTACTACGGCATGGACGGCTGGACTCAAACGGCCATCGCTTATGGTAAAGGTGTGGCGCAAAACCGTGGCGTCAACTTTGGCGGCTGGTCTGGCGGCGATGAAAATCAAGAGTCGATCTTCTTAACCTCTTACGGGGTGATGAATATTTCCGACAATTGGCAAATGGGATCAGAGCTTACCTATTTTGCTGCACTCGATCAGTTGTTCGGCGCGGATGACCTAAAACGTTACATTGCGGCCGTACGTCCTTCTTATAAAGTCAATGAGAACATGCGCCTAGAGACAACCTTGTCATATGGTCATGAAGAAGGGGCTGATGGCTATTGGGGACGTTCAGGCGATGCCGTGGAAAGCGATATTTGGAACCTTGAAGTGGCTGTGCCTTTGACTGTGAATGCAGACTTCTTCGGCCGTCCTCAAATCAAGCCTTATATCATCTACATCAAAGCTGATGATAAGGCCAGCGGTGGCCAAATCGGCATCGATAATAGTGATGACGAAACCGTGATTGGTGTGCATACCGAAATTTGGTTCTAACCGATGCGTTAGTACTATCAGCGTTATAACGAGGCGGCCGAGACGGCCGCCTTTTTAGGATAGAGTTAATGACAAATATAATGAGAAATTATCAGCGCTTTAAAATGGCACTCGCAGTCAGTTCCGCGGTTTGGCTGGTAGGGTGTGCGTCTAACTTGCCGGAAGAGATGCCTGTCGCCCCCAGTCGTCAAGCCTGTTGCGAGACACTTCAACAATTACCTTACGTCCAGTTGAAAGAGAATGAGACACTGACGGTATCGCTTGACCCTCAATCGGAGGTGTTTTCATTTTCAGWGGGTAAGAGTTACACCCAAGCATTTCGTTTTAACGATCGGACAGCGCGTGCTCAGATTAGCGTAAAGAGTGTTATGCAACATGGTCGTGTCTTTATGCCGCGAGTCTTACTGTTAGATGAGCATTATCAGGTGATCAAAACACTGGGGGCGGATACGTTTACGCCGCAAACGGCTAACTTGCTTGATTCCTCTCAATTGTCGGGATCTTTCGATTCTGAGGGAGCGCGCTATATGGTCATGTACACCAATGCGACGACTCTCGGTCATAAGATTACGTTGCCACATCCGGCGAAGTTGCGTGCTCAGGAGTTAGGCGAACCAATGCCGATGGTGACTGATCCAACCTACCGTTATGCGCCGACTGGTCAAGTATCCTTCACCGTGGCAACCAAGGAGTATGCGACTGTCCTATCCAGTGACAATACAAGCGTGAGTGAATTTGTAACACACCAACGGCCCAAACAGCCCGTGGCTCAAAAGGAAACCGTGGACTTTTATAAACAAGCGATGGCCGCGGCCATCAATGAAAAGGACATCAGCAAAGCAATGGCCTTACTCAACGAAGCCAAGGCTTTAAAAATAGAAAGTGCCGATAAGACTTTTATTGAGCTAATCGAAAGCCAGCTCAATGACGCACAATGAGTTCATCTAAAAGGCAGCATTATATTGCCTTATTGTGCGTCAATTGATATCAAAAGCAGTAAGAATCATGAACCCTCATTTTCACCAAAGGTGTTTAATGCTTGCTCTGCACTCATTGGCTTGAAGAAATAAAATCCTTGAATTTCATCGACGCGCCATACATTCACAATGCGTAATTGAGAGGCGGTTTCGACGCCTTCTGCCACTGTGGTCATTCCCAACTCTTGTGCCATGTTAATGATACTGCGGACCAAGGTTTTGGCTTTATCATTGGTTTCAATTTCGCTCATGTAAGATTTATCAAGTTTGACGATATCTAACGGGAAATTGCATAAAGAACTGAATGACGAGTAGCCGGTTCCAAAGTCATCGAGCGCCAGTTGTACGCCTAATGCTTTTAACGCATGCATTCGTTTGATGGTTTCTTTATCGGCACCCAGTAGAATGCTTTCTGTTACTTCGAGTACCAGTTGCCCCGGGGCAAGTTGATAGCGATTGATCAAGCGTTTTAGGTTATCCACTAATCGTCTCGCGCCAAAGTGGGGACTGGAAAGGTTCACGTGGATCGTCAGACGATGTTGTGATTTTTTACGCCAATGTTGCTGTAGTTGTTGTAAGAATGCGCAAGCTTTTTCGAGAACAACCTCATCCAACTCAATGATTAATTTGTGTTTTTCTGCCAAAGGAACAAAAACGCCTGGTGAGACTAAGCCGAGTGAGGGGTGATGCCATCGTGCCAGTGCTTCAAAGCCAATCACTTGGTTGGATGTGGCGTTGACAATGGGTTGGAAGTAGGCGGTGAACTCATTATTTTTTAACGCAGAGACAAGATTGCGGTTGATCACCAAGGTTTCTTGCGCTGCCTGTGCGATATGTTCGTCAACGATCTCCACGTGGTATTTWCTGCCGGTACGTGCTTGTTCGATAGCGTAAAAACCGCAGTGTACCAAGGTTTCAAAGTGCTGAAACTGCAGATGTGGGCCGATCAGTGCGCCTTTTAAGCCAATATCAAACTCGGCATCGGTCAGTGCAATATGGTTATCACTGGCTTTGAGGGCAAGACAGGCATGAGCCTCAAGGTCACGCTCATTGCTTTTGTCGGTAAAGACAATGAACTCGTTTTCGCTCAATCGGCCTATGGTGGCACCAACAAACTGTCCTTTTAGGGTATCGGCAATGTGTTTCACCATGCTGTCATAGGCATGATGACCATAAATCTCGTAGATCTCTCTCAGCCGTGTGGCAATAAAATAAAGTGCGAACACGCCCGTTTGGTTCGCCAATGCCGCGTTCAACGCTTTTGTTGTTGATGGGCGATTGAGTAAGCCAGACAGGGTGTCATAGTGTGATAAGGTTTCAATCAGCTCTGCTTGTTGTTTTTGTTGGCTAATGTCTTTCACGGAAAGCATCAGCGAGCTGTTTTCTCCGTCATCGAGCCTGACTGCCTCAATAGCACAAGGCAGAGTATTTCCTTTATAGCAGCGCAGGGCCGTCTCAAAGTGACTCACATCGCGGGAGCTTTGGTGATAGAGGGAGGTAAGACGTGCGAGTGTGCTCTCATCGTTACGACAGAGTTCACGAATGGATAAACTGGTAATTTGTTCTCGTTCGTACCCCAATAAATCCAATAGTGCTTGATTGACATCGATAATTTGATCATCCATTAAGATAATCATTCCCAAGTGCTGGCTGTGGTACAAGGCATCGAAGCGCGACAGCGTTTCCTTGAGTTGGCGTTCTGTTTTTGATGACGCGTGCGCTAGCGCCTTAATTTGCTCGGTAATATGGGTGAATGTATCTTTGCGTTTGTGCGATAACGGGCCGTCGCCGAGGAGGGCACTGATATCGCGCTCAAAGGAAATAAACTGTTTCGCGATTTTTCGGCGATAGAGTATAAAAACGAGTACGCTAATCAGTGATGTTATAGCGAGCATCGTCATGATCAAGTACCGGAATACTTGCCTACCTTTTTGATAGTAACGCCGCTGTTCGGTGGTTTTCAGGGTCGCGATAATCTGGTTATTTAAGTCGTACAAAGGGGTGTAGCGAGTCAGCTTGGTGTCGGTACGAACAATATGCTCGCTGGTTTCAATTTGTTTCAGAATTGCACCTTCAAGCAGGCTGTTGTCGCCGGTAAGGATGTTCTCATAGGCTGATGGGAAACGCCCAGTGAGCGCTTGGCCCCATACCATCCAACCCACTGCTGGCGCTGTGCCTGAGCTATCACGAATGGGGTTGAGACTGATCACCCAAAGGCGATTATCTATCTCTAACAGGCCGGAAAGTGGCGTCAGGGCATCATCAGGCAGCGATTGCGAAATATGCTCACGGATAGCGGCTGATTGATAAATGCGTTGGATAAACTCACGTTCATCATCGTTATTGAGCACCCGTGCCTCTACCACGCGACCGTCTAGATCAGCAAAACCCATCATACTCAACCCGAGTGAAATCAGTGTATCGGCCTCGAGATTGCGGCTGGCATATTGTGTATTCCCGTTGGTGAGTAGCCTATAGGTGTCATCCCAATAGGCCCAATCGACGGCGTACTCAACTTGATTATCCATCACGCGTTGGATAACGGCTTTTGCCTGCTGGTTGGCACGGGTTATCTCTATGTCTTCTAAATGGTTAATACCAAACAAAAAGAAATAGCGAGTCACTAATAAGCTGCTAAAGATGATCCCAACAATACCGAGAAGGAAAATCAGTGCGGCTTTGCTGTGTAGGGTGACAAACAACGTACGTGCCATGCAAAAACCTAATATAAACGCGAGGAGTGGTGAGGTGCCGTCCATTGAAAATAGGCAAGGGTTAAGGAATGATCAATAAAGCAAGGAGATATCGCCCACACTCTGGGACTTTACAGTGTAAATGATGACCTTTTAGTGACACCGTCACATTTTAGTTTTATATGAATAAGGGAAGAGTCATGGGGAGATAAGAATGATGATTGGAGAGCTAAATACCTCGCCCTGAATCACGGAAAGCGTTCAGAGCGAGGTAAAGTGCCGAGATGGCGAGCGCTTAATGGGTTGATGATTCAAGCTGCCAGCTGTGATTGACCGGTTGGTTATCACGCTTCGGCGCTTGGATAGTAAAGGCAATGCATAGCGAGAGTGCGATCATCACCAGCATGACACTGAACGCGGCGACAAAGCCACCAAATAGTGCTGCAATGACAGAGCCCATAAAGCTGCCCACACCAAAGCCAAGATAAATAAATCCGTAGTTCTGGCTGAGGTGATTCATACCAAAATAGTCGCTGACTAAGGTTGGGAAGACCGTAATTGCGCCACCAAAGCTGAATGCGACACAAGCAACTGATAGATAGAAGCTGTATTGGTCAAGTGGCATAAAGCGGAGCATGCCGACACCGGCGGCGCAGACTAACAGCGCTAAGCCAACCACTTTGCTGCGCGCCATGCGGTCAGACAGCACACCCAGCACCAGACGGCCGCCTAGATTTGCCAGTGCGATAATGGCAACGGCTTCCGCAGCGGTGGCAGCATCAAGGTGGACATAAAGTTCACCCACATCTTTAGCGACGCCAATGACATAAAGCCCACTCATACAAATCGTGACGAATACCGTGGCAAGCAGCCAAAATTGTGGCGTTTTAAAACACTCAGAGAGCGTGTAATCGGCAGGTACATCGGTCTCAGACGCGTTTGTAGCTGCTTTTTGCTGTGGTGCATCGTGCATCAGTGCGCCGCCAATCACGACCATGACACAGGCCAGAACTGCCCACATTTGAAAGCTGAGTGCGGCGCCGCCTGCGGCTAAAAAGTATAGATTGATGTATTTAAAACCTAAGCTACCTAACCCATAAGCGCCAATGGCACAAGCTGAGGCAAGCCCTTTGTTTTTTGGAAAAAAGCGTACGCAATTGGAGAGCGTCATGAGGTAGCCAGTACCGTCAGCCAAGCCAATCAGAAGGCCGGCGGTAAGATAAAGTAGCCATAGTTGGCCGACGACAGAGGTTAGCGCGAGGCTGGCGCCAAGCAATAAGCCTGCACCGATAGTTACACGGCGCACACCAAAGCGTGCTTGCAGATGGCCGGAAACGGAAGACGCTAACGCCAGTGCCAGTGTCATAATACCAAAGGTGAAAGCCACTTGGCTGACAGGCTCGTTAAGTTGGGCTGCAAGGGGAGCATTAAACAGGCTCCATGTRTAGACAGAGCCAAGTGCAAATTGGGCTAATACAGTGCCAAGCAGGGTTTTCATGCCGGGGGATAAACGTGCGTTCATGGTAACGCTCCAGGGTTTTATCTATTGGGAACACCCCCAAGATACGACCCTGAATCCCCACATCAAGAGTAGGTGAAAAAGATAAAATGAGCTGCAGTTAGCGGGCATGAACTGCAGCGAGATGGCATGAATTACAACTGCATGCGTTCGCGAAACGCCTTCAGATTGCTGCGACTAACCAGCACGGGATGAGGAATACCGGGAAGAAAAACGTGGTAAGTGCTATTTAAGCCCGGTGCAATCTCGGTGATTTTATCTAAGTTAACGCAGTAAGAGCGGTGGCAACGGAAAAAGCTGGCTGGCAATTGTGTCATCAATTCACTGATGGTGTAGGGCACATAGAACTCGCCATCTGGGGTATAGACCAAGGTGGTCTTTTCGTTGGCCGCGGCGTAAAGAATGTCGGCGGTATCGGTAATACGGATCCGGTTATCGCGCATTAAATGCAAGGTATGGCGTTGCTCTGTCAGAGTATCAGCAGGAGTAGCTGCGATAGCAAGCTTGTCGAGCACGCCTTTCACGCGCGTTTCATTGAGCGGCTTTAGCAAGTAATCGAATGCCTCAAGCTCAAATGCATCTGCTGCATGCTCTTTGTACGCGGTGGTAAAAATCACAAAGGGCGGGCGCRCATCCGCGTGTAAACTGCGCGCCAGCAACATGCCATCAATGGAGGGGATGTTGATATCTAAAAACAGCACATCCACTTTATGGGTCTGCAGATATTTAAGCGCTGCTAACCCATCATCAAAACTCTCGGTGATAGTAATAGCACTGTGCTTTTCAATGAGGTATCTCAACTCTTCTTGAGCAAGATATTCGTCTTCAACAATGACAGCGCGCATTATGCCTCCTTGTTTTCGACTGTAAATGATACCCGCGTTCCTGGGTGAAGTGGCTCGACGGTGAGGCCTTGACCATAGAGTAAGATCAAGCGCTGATGAACGTTCATCAAGCCAATATGATGGCTGTCGATGGTGCCATGATAAAGCTGTTCAACAATATTAGGGTCGATGCCCACGCCGGTATCTGTAATGCTAATTTCTGCGCCGCGTTCTATCGCCCGCACTGCAATGGTGACATCACAAGGACGGCGAGAAGGTTGAAAACCGTGGCGAATGGCGTTTTCTACCAGCGGTTGTATCAGTAAAGGCGCGATATTAATGTCGGTCGTTTCAATATCAAAGTGAACGGAAAGTTTGTCACCAAAACGAGCCTGCTCTATTGCCACATAATCTTTGACTTGCTTGATAGCATCCGTAATAGGGATGAGATCTTGTGTGCGCTCTAAATTGTAACGCATAAAGTCGGCTAGATTGGCAATCAAGCCACGGGCGTCATCCGGACGCAGTCGGATCAAGCTGGAGATCGCGTTGAGAGCGTTGAACAAAAAATGTGGGTTAATTTTACTTTGTAGCGCGGCAAATTCGGCTCTACTGGCCATCTCTTTGAGCTTTTGTATGCGCGCTACTTCCATCTGGGTTGAAATCAATTGCGATAAACCAATTGCCATTTCTTGCATCGGGCGACGAATACGGTGAGGTTGACGATAAAAAACCTTTAAAGTCCCGGTGACGACGCCATTTTCCCAAAGTGGAATGATCAACAAAGAGCGAAAGTCATGCACGTTGAGATCATTGCTGATGATTTGCTCACCGGTTTTTACCGCTTGCTGAGTAAGGCGACTAATTTGGTGGTGGGCATCAATATATTGCTCCTCACCAATGCCAACATACGCCAACACATCAGCGGTATCGGTAATGGCAACGGCATCGGCACCGGTGTCTTTACGAATAATACTGCACGCTTTGGTTAAGCCTCGTGTTTCACCGCGTCGAAAGTAAGGCAACGTACGGTTGGCGATATCCAGCGCCTGTTTGGCTTGCTGGGCGGCGAGGTGTTCTTTTTCATCATCGATGTACTGTACCAGTTGAATGATCAGGCCAATACAGACGGTACCCGCAATCATCGGAAAGCTAATGGTCGCGACGATGTGCTGTGCCAGAGCTTGGTCACTCGCCAGTAAAAGAATCAGCAACATGGTCAGCGATTCACAGATCATGCCCGCTAAAATGCCATAACGGGCATAGTGCTGTTTATCGGCGCGATAATGGATCAGCGCAGACAGGCACCCAGCAATAATGCTGGCGATCAAACAGGCTTGTGAGGTTGGTCCGTCAATATCAATCAGGTAGCGGTGAATACCTGAGACGACGCCTGCTGTCACACCTACCCAAGGGCCAAACAAAATGCCCCCAGCGACGATGGCGATGATTCGCACGTTAACCAGTGATCCATCTACATTGACACCTGTGTAGGTGCTGAACAATGCAAATAACACAAATAAGGCGGCAATCAGTGCCGTTTCCATCGGGTGGCGCTGGGTTTTCTGCACAATGGTTTGGATCAGGTGGGTGCGAGTGAGCCAAAACAGCGCCATAAGGAGAAGGGCGGCGCGTTCAAACACCGCCAGCAACATTAAAAATYGGTCGTTGTACATAATCGAGCGAGGCAATGAGCAAAGAGGCGGCAGTATACACCCTTCGTCATGCCATCGATACTGACCTAGCGCAAGCATCATGGTGTACAAGCAGGCGCAAATAACGTAAGTGCCTTACCATGATGCACACTTTCGCGCGCTATTCGACCGTCACGCTGCGTAAAATAAAGGCGCTTTGATAGACCATGGCGTCGGTTTTAGGCGCTTGATGATAACCTTTTGCAATTACCATGATGGTGGTTTCGCTGGTGGTGGAGGTATTGCCGTAGCCGTAATCCCACTTCTTATCTTTACGCTCGCTATATGTGGCGTGACTGCCTTTATTGTCAACGTGTAGCTGCTCGTCACTTAAGGTGAAGTATGGATAGCCAGCGTTTTGTGCCAGCTCTGCGGCTTTGCGCAGGGCGTATTTATGGGCAATGGCCCGGTCGGTAAAGTCATTACCCACAAAACTGATGTGCCACGTGTCCTCGCTCACCGCTATCACATCAAAGCCCATGCCGAACGACCAAAAGTTCTTCTCGGTTGAGTAAGGCGTTGCACAACCGGCCAACAGCAACACTGACAAGAAGAACCAACCGCGCGTTTTCATAGTAACTCCAAGATGACTGAGAAAGGCGCGTATCATAGTGCGTGAGGCACATACCGACTAGCGGTATTTTGTATGACTCTGTCAGCGGTTTGTCAGCCGAAAAAAAACCGACGCCTTGATGGCGTCGGTTTGCATGTCACTTATCGAATTCGGCAGGTGCGAAAGTCGATTACTTACGGCGGCAGAACTCCGCAATCACAAACATGGTTTGGCCGTTTACTTTACCCTGTACATGGGTCGGATCGTCGGTCAAGTTGATGCCGCGGATCACGGTGCCTTGTTTGATCACTTGGCTTGAGCCTTTAACGGGCAAATCTTTAATCACGGTTACGTCGTCGCCTTTTTGTAGTGCTACGCCGTTAGCGTCCAGCACTCTGACGTCTTCGATATCTTGCCCCGTTTCCGCCCACTTACGGACATCGTCTTCCATGTACATCATGTCGAGATTATCTTGTGCCCAGCTTTCGCTAGAAAGACGAGAAAGTTGGCGATAGGCAACCACTTGAACCGCAGGCTCTTGGCTCCACATGCTGTCGCTTAGACAACGCCAGTGGTTCACGTCCATGTTGTCCGGGGTGTTAAGCTGATCATGACAAGTGCCACAGACCAATACGCAGCTGTTGGCTGTGGTGTCTGGCGAGTACGGGACTTCATACACAGAGAGGTTGTCTTGGCTGGTGCAAAGTTCACATTGGCCGCCACTGCGTGCCTGAAGCGTTTGTTCAATACTCATGTTTTATCTCACAACGGGCAGGGAAGTCCCTGCATTAACAATGAGGCAGAGTGTAATCGCTGACATAAATTCTTACAAGTTATAAGGGATTGAGTCAGTGAATAGAGTGGCTATATATGTCGAGTAACGCAAAAACAAAAAATGCCACGCAAACGCGTGGCATTGCCTCAATCAAGGTTGTGTAACGTTAGGCGTTAGCCGTGTCTTGCTTCACCACTTCATGGTGATCGAAAACACTTTTATCTTGGCCACCGGTTAAACGCGAGGTGAGGGTACCGGCCGTCATTGAGCCACTCACATTCACAGCGGTACGGCCCATATCAATCAAGGGTTCGATAGAAATGAGCAAGCCAGCAAGCGCAACAGGCATATCCAATGCCGAGAGTACGATCAGTGCCGCAAAGGTGGCGCCACCGCCTACACCCGCAATGCCGAATGAGCTCACAGTGACAATCGCAACCAAGGTAGCGATAAAGCCCGGATCGAGTGGGTTAATGCCAATGGTTGGCGCAATCATGACCGCCAGCATAGCTGGATACAGGCCGGCACAACCATTTTGACCCATGGTGGCGCCGAATGAAGCGGAGAAGTTGGCGCTGGCCGGATCATTGCCCAAGTTCTTCATTTGCGAGTCGATGTTAAGGGGAATCGTGGCCGCACTTGAACGAGACGTAAAGGCAAACGTCAGCACTGGGAGCACTTTTTTCAGATATTGAATCGGGCTCATGCCGACAAGGCCAATCAATACCAGATGCATCACCAAAATGGCACCCAAGCCTACATAAGAGGCAACCACAAAGTTCGCCAGCTCAAGAATTTCGCTCACGTTTGAGCCAGCCACCACTTTGGTCATTAGAGCCAAAATACCATAAGGCGTGAGGCCGATGATCATACGTACCAAGGCGCGAACAAGCTCTTGTGCCACTTCCATAAAGCGTTCAAAACGCTCGCCGAGTTCAGGCTGAGTACGCGACAAGGTAACACCAGCCATACCAACGAGTGCGGAGAAAATCACCACAGCGATGGTTGACGTCGGGCGGCTGCCGGCGAGATCTGCAAACGGGTTTTGCGGGAAGAAAGAGATAACCATATCCGCCAGTGATAAGTCTTCGACTGAGCCCAAGCGTTGCTCCAGAGCAGCACCGCGTGCCATCTCACGCGCCCCTTGTACGATATCTTGCGCAGACAAACCAAAAAGGTTGCTCACGAATACACCAATGAGCGCAGAGGCGGCGGTCGTGGCAAGCAAGATGCCGATGTTCAGGCTAGAGATTTTGCCCAGCGAGCCAGAGTCTTTCACTTTTAAAATCGCGCCGATAATTGACACGGTGATCAGCGGCATGATGATCATTTTAAGCAGGCTGACGTAGCCGGACCCGACGATATTGATGTAGCCAATGGTTTCGCGTGTGATTGCACCGTCGGCACCGTATAGCGCTTGTAGGGCAGCACCAAATGCGACCCCTAAGCCGAGGCCTGTAAACACACGTGTGGATAAGGATTTTTGTTGCTTGTGCAATTTGACAAGCACCGCCAGCAACAGCGCAAAAGCGATCAGATTTAAAAGGATAACTGTCATAGTCGGCGTTCCAATCTAGAGAATTATAATAATTTGAGCGTGAGATCCCGCGGATGTCGCTAATGGATCGATATTGCCTCGCATCTTATGCCGACTGGTGCACATAATGAAGACATATGTCACAGTGCAATTAGATAAAAAAAGCACTTGTTAAAACTAAATCGAATATGGCGCAACGATTGCGCGACTATTGATGGTATAGTGTCCAATAGAAAGCATGCATTAGGTCAACCTATTTTAAAACGGGTGTTCGTTCTATTAATACGACAAGGCTTCCGGTAAGGTGGCGACGTGTGTTAATCCCCAGACGCCGTGATGATTGGTGTAGCAAACATTAGGAGTGGTGTGTTATTGACGTAAAGGATCGCAAATGAGCAGAAAAGTCTATTTTTCAACGCCGGGTCGTTTTAGCGCTAGACGTGCGCTCGTGGGAGCGGTGAGCCGTTGTCATCATCGCTTGGCGCCTCGTCATGCTAAAAAAGTGGCACGAAAGCTCTTTCTCACTCCAACCCGCAGTCCAATGGCAAACCCAGAACCGGAAGGCTTGGTGCGTGCGCAAGTACAAAGCCAAGAAGGGGTGTTGCAAATGTATAGCCTTGGCGCTGGGCCAACTTGGTTGCTCACGCATGGCTGGTCGGGGTCTGCCAGCCAGTTCTTTCCACTCATGGCGCATATCGCGTCACTGGGCTTTCGTGCGGTGGCATTTGACCATCCTGCTCATGGTCAAAGCGGTGGAGAGGAGAGCCATATTCCCGGCTTTGTGCAGGCGATCAATGATGTATTAGATCAAGTTGATAATGTCTCTGGGATCATTGCGCATAGTATGGGCGCTGCCGCGGTACTCGAGAGTCAGCATCCGCAGATGGATGATTTACCGCTCTTTTTGGTCGCACCTGTGCTGAATTATCGCGAGAATTTATATGCCACAGTCCGAAAATCGGGGTATTCACTGAAGCTGTTTGATGAAATTGTCCGAGAAGTGGGTGATCAACATGGTTATCCGATCGAGACTATTGAGCCGCTCGAAAAATTGTCGCGTCGCCGTCATCCGGTGGTGATTGCCCACGATAAAAATGATCGTTTTGCTTCCTTTACCGTCACCGAAAAAGCCACTGACTACCCACATGTGACTGTGCTAGCTACCGAAGGGTTAGGGCATGGGCGTATTCTTACCAGTGACGTCGCCTTGCAGGCATTTACCGACTTGGCGGCAAAGATGAATCCAGCGGTACAAAGCGTAGAAGCACAAACTGAGAATAAAAAGGCATCAGCCTAAACCGATGCCTTTAGTGCCTTTAGAAGATGCGATGTTATTCACCCGCGATGGATAAGCGGGCGAAGCGGATGCGTGGCGCAAAGAAGGCGCCATCATAGTTGGGTAACACGGTATTGCCGATCGCCTCTATCTCATTGAGCATGGTATAGAAGTTACCCGCCACCGTTATCCCGCGAACCGGACGAACGCGTTTGCCATCTCGGCAAACAAACCCACTTGCACCGAAAGAGAAGTCGCCACTGATGGCATTCGCGCCTGAATGCACCCCTTGCAGTGACACCAACTCAAGGTATTCACCGGCATGTACGTCTGCATCACTGTGTTTACCTGCGGCAATCACATCATGACGAGAGGTGACATCCAAACCGCCTTTGGGGCTGCGGCCCGCGTTCGCCGTATGGGGAACACCAAAATGCTGTGCTGTGGCGCTGTTGTGTAAAAAGCCGACTAAGACGCCGTTTTCAATCAAAGGCGTGTCGGCGGTGGCAAAGCCTTCGCTATCAAACGCTTTAATACGCATCCCGCCATCAAGTCTTGCCACATCGGTGATGGTGAGCGCCGTATCTGCAACGGGCTTGCCGACTTTTTCACGCCACGGATTAGTCCCGCGCTTGGCCGCATCGCCGGAGAAGCAGCTGCCAAAGGCGCCCAGCAATTCGCTGAGACAATCATGCTCAAAAATCACCGGATACGAACCGGTTTTCACTGGGCCACCCTCGAGCAAGGCGTCAGCGGTTTGGTAGGCCAGTTGAGTTGCATGGGCGCGATCAAGATCAGCAAAGCGGCGTGACACTGACGCGCCGAGATGCATCGCTTGCTTACCGTCGTGATTGAGCAGTGCTGCGGTGTAGCAACTAAAGCTACGTTCGCTGTGATAGCAGCGTGTGCCTAAGGTATTGGCAAGCAACTGATATTGGGTTTGCTCACTGTAACCATTATAGGGCGCACCCGTTGCGCGGGGTTGGCTGACCACCTCTTGCTCAAGGGCCAGCGCCAACGCAATCTTGTCTTCAATCGGCGTGTTATCTGCTTGCAGTAAGCTAGGATCCTGCTGATCAATTTGCTGCCCTTCAGCGCGAATTTGCTGATCCGGATCGGCCTTGGTAAAGCTTGCGTTGGTGAGTGCGGCGTTCACCATGCTGGCAAGGCTGTCGCTATCTAGCGATTCTGAATAGCTGGTGGCGACTTGATCCCCTTTGATCACTCGCACACCAATCACTTGACCGGCGGTGACTTTGTGCTCGGAGAGATCGCCTTGGTCGGCTTTGAGTGACAAGCTTTCGCTGGCGTTGGCAATCACGTCTGCTTGCGCACCTTGCTGTTTCACCAAGCTGAGGACCTGATCGACGGCATCGCTTAGGGTTGCTTTAATGGTTTGCTCACTCATGCGTTACCGCCTCCTACTAGGATGTTATCGACTTTCAATGCAGGTTGGCCCACGGTGGTGGGGACTGAGCCGCTCACCGAGCCACACATACCGGCGGCAAGGGCAAGATCTTTGCCGACCATGCTGATTTCTTTAAGCACCTTAGGCCCCGTACTGATTAAGGTGGCAGACTTGAGTGGCACGGTGATCTTACCGTCTTCGACCAAGTAAGCTTCTTGGACCGCAAAGTTAAATTCGCCGGTGCCGGGCTGTACTGAGCCGCCCCCCATCTTCTTGGCGTAGATGCCACGCTCCATGGAGCCAATCATGGCGTCTAAGCTGTCGTTGCCGGGCTCAATAAAGGTGTTTCGCATCCGCGAGGTCGGTGCGAATTTATAAGACTCACGTCGGCCAGAGCCGGTGCGCGCATAACCGGTTTTCAGGCTGCCCATGTGATCGACCATAAAGGAGGTGAGCTTACCGTCTTTGATCAACTGGGTATGCTGGGTTTCCATGCCTTCATCATCGATATTGATTGAGCCCCACGCATTCGCCAAGGTGCCATCGTCCACCGCGCTCACCACAGGGCTTGCAATCATTTCGCCCATTTGGTCATGGAAGACGGAAGCTTGCTTAGCAACCGAGGTGGTTTCTAACAAATGGCCACAGGCTTCATGGAAAATCACCCCACCAAAGCCGTTGCCAATCACCACCGGCATTTCGCCCGATGGGCAAGCTTGGGCTCCGAGTTTAACCAGCGCTTGTCGTGCGACACGTTCGCCAAGCTCAACCGGATCGATATCCTGATGGAATTCCCAGCCTGTGAGCGCGCCAGGGGCATCAAAGCCCGTTGACTGCTCCTCACCGTTAGTGGCGACCGCTGTGGCGGCAATACGGGTGTAGTGGCGGGTATCTGTGACATGCAGGCCGTGAGAGTTAAAAATCTCGACCTGTTGCTCGCGTTGGCCGACACGACCAATAATTTGTGCGATCTTATCGCTTTCGGCACGAATACGCGCATCCACTTGGCGTAAGAACGCCACCTTATCCGCCACATGTTGATCTGCCGATAACGGCTCAGACACCGGATGTTTGTCATTTAAATGGGACAAATTAAGTGGACCAGCGGTGGCGATTTGATCGCGCTTATCACGCGCGCACAGCAAGCTGGTGACTTTTTTCAATTGTTCTTCATCGCGGCTGTTGGTGTAGCCATAAAGCACTTTGTGGCCGAAAAACAACCGGATACCAATACCAAAATCAATCCCTGAGCTCACTTTATCCACCTCACCAGACAACAGCTCTACGTTGCCTGAGTGATGGCGTTCGACAAAGAGTTCGGCGAAATCCGCGCCTAAAAACAGGGCATGGTCAATCACCGACTTTGCCGTTGATGGATTCAGCATACTTCCTCCTAAGAAGTGTGTTAGCGAACCTTTCATTCTACCAAGCTTTTATTGGTAATGATCACCACTTGCAGTGAGTGCATGATATTTCATCACTTTTTGTGTCATTCATTGAGCTGAGAACGGACACTTTCAATGCGCGTGACCAAAAGGCGACGAGTATGGCGCAATCCGTTACACTACGCCGATACAAGTAACGAGCGGATAGAATCATGAGTCAGATCGCAGCCAACATTATCACTGGGTTTCTTGGCGTGGGGAAAACCACGGCGATTCGTCATTTATTAGCGAATAAACCCGAACATGAGCGTTGGGCTATCTTGGTGAACGAGTTTGGCGAGGTAGGTGTCGATGGCGCTATCCTCTCTGAACAAGGTGCGTTGGTAAAGGAAGTGCCGGGCGGATGCATGTGTTGTGTGGCCGGCCTACCCATGACGGTGGGGCTAAATACCTTGCTTGCCGAGAAGCCGGATCGGATTTTG
This sequence comes from Salinivibrio sp. PR919, assembly GCF_001995355.1. Classification (NCBI taxonomy): domain Bacteria; kingdom Pseudomonadati; phylum Pseudomonadota; class Gammaproteobacteria; order Vibrionales; family Vibrionaceae; genus Salinivibrio; species Salinivibrio sp. PR919. The sequence goes on from NZ_MUFL01000029.1 coordinate 18,740, forward strand.
ATTGAGCCGACCGGGCTCGGTCATCCTAAAGACATTATCGGTAAGCTGACTCAGCCGCCTTTCGATGCCACCTTGTCGCTGGGCGCGACCATTACTTTGGTGGATCCGCGTTGTATTGATGATGTGCGCTATCGTGAAAATCAAAACTTTCATGATCAAATCGCGCTTGCGGATGTGGTAGTGGCCAATAAGCTTGACCAGTGTAGCGAGGCGCAAATCGCCACCTTTTATGATTATGTCACCGCGTTTGATGGCGAGAAAAGCTTGGTAACCGGTGTTGAACAAGGGGCGCTCGATACCGCGTGGCTTGCGTTACCGCGTCACGCTCGTCAAGCGCACTATCATCACCATCACAACGATGCTGAGCCGATGACCACACTCGCTCTGGGCCCGGACGATACCTTTACCCGCAAAGAAAACCAAGGGCAGGGCTATGTCAGCTGCGGTTGGTTGTTTGCCGCGCACTGTTGTTTTCCGTTTGATGCCTTGTACGGTCTATTGAGCAACATCAACGCTCAACGGATTAAAGCGGTGGTCAATACAGACGAGGGTTTTTACGCGTTTAACGTCGCTAATCAGGTGGTTACCGTGACGCCTATGTCGATTGAACAGGCCGAGTCGCGCATCGAAGTGATCGATACCGACGCCTTGCCTTGGGATGAGCTAGAGTCGATCCTGCTTTCTTTCCTTACCCCGTCTAACTAACTGGCATACACAGATCTTGCCAGCGGCGCGTTCTTATCCGATAAAAAACCGGCCCAAGTGGCCGGTTTGTCGTGTGTCGCTTGTTCGTCGCGGCTAGCTGGCGTATTTGGCGGTGAGCACCTGCCAGCTACGTTTTTGTTGCTGAAAACGCACCTTTAAATCTTGGTATTGCTGGGTTAGCTCGGCGTTTTCAACTTTTTCGCGCAGCTTGTCACGCTCGAGCGCTAACAGCTGTTTTTTCAGCGTATAGTAGTCCGCCATTTTGGCGACCAAGGCATCATACTCTTGTTGCAGGATTTGCAGACGATGCGAAGCGTGTGGCTTGTCACTAAGCTGTTGTGTGACGCGCTGCAATTGCATGGTCGCACGCGCCTTTTCAATCTTCTCTTCGGGGGTCACGCGCAGTTTTTCCGCCAGACCCAACCAAGATGCGGTTTTGATCAGCCATTTAGTGGGATCAAACTGCCACCAGCGAATGCCGTTGCGGTAGTCGTTCTCAAAAATATGGTGGAAGTTGTGGTAGCCCTCGCCAAAGGTCATCAAGGCAAGCACGCCATTATCCCGCGCGGTGTTTTTATCGGTATAAGGCTGGCTGCCCCACACATGCGCCWACGAGTTAATGAAAAAGGTGGTGTGGTGGCTTAGCACCAATCGAGTAAAGCCGACCAGTAAGATAGCGCCCCAAAGGTCGCCATGGAGCAAACCAAACGCGATAGGGAAGCCAAAGTTGGTGGCCAGTGTCAGCGCAAGGTAGTGCTTGTGTTGCCACATCACGATCTTATCTTTTTGCAGATCGCGGCAGTTGCTGTAATCGCCATAGCGGTTGGGATGGTATTCGCGCAGCATCCAACCAAGGTGTGAGAACCAAAAGCCGCGCTTGGCCGAGTACGGGTCAACATCGTTGTCATCGACATGGCGATGGTGAATGCGGTGATCTGACGACCAATGAAGCGCGCTGTTTTGCAGCGCAAATGCCCCACCAATGGCGAAGATAAAGCGCAAAGCCGGATGGGCTTGATAGGTTTTGTGGGCCCACAACCGGTGATAACCGGCGGTGATCGACAGGCCACAAAAGCTGAATGCGACAATCAGCGCGGTGATCTGCATCCAATCAAAACCATGATGCCATGCCCACAATGGCGTACCAATTGCGGCAATCAAAAAAGTGAGGGTAAACACGCTAATGTTTAACCAGATTAAGCGTGGTTTCTGAGGGGGAGAGGTTGAAGCCTTGGTATCCATAACTCGTTATCTTTATTTAAGCGTACACTTGTACGCTAGAATAGATGCGTGCTACAGCTTGGTCAAGCATTCCCCGCATTGAGTCGTCACAAAATTGTTTCTGTTTTTGTCCTTCGTCCGTTACTTGTTGAGATAGCTATACTTAGCTTTCACGAGACGATGTGACGAGTACGATGTTAGCGATAGTCACGGTGAAGAGTTGCCGTTTTCTGCCGATAACGGTGATAAAAACTGGATTGATTTTTCGATTAAAAATAGGCGGATAAGCATGATGTCCTATCCGGCTATTCCGCACTTTGTGAAAACCATGGGTCACCGGGTGGTGAGCTACATTCTCAATGTCACAGAGGCGGAAGGCCGACTGATCTTGATGCAAAAATTGGGGCTAAGCCGCACACAGCGCGACACACTCAACCAATATGTCGAGCTGTGTCGACAGCTACGTGTGTCTGCGGTGGAGCAGGGGGAGAGCGAGCAATCTTTCTTCTATCGTCTGCCCCATGTGATGCAAAATGGTCGTCATATTTTCAATGTGTGGCGCGCACAACAAGGTGGAGAGTTGGCAACGCGTGTTAATAGCGTTGATCCGCTTATCAGTGCCTTTTGTCAGCTTGCCGGTGAGCTCTATCCACTCTTTTTGATCAAAGCGGGCCATCGTCCTCATCTTTTCTATCGTGGGGCAGGTTACTTAACGGCTGCTATCGAACAGTTTCCAATCAGTAAGATTGTGCAAAAGCGTATTTTGGCCGATCCGTCCCTAGAGCGCTTGTTTGACGCCATAGGTAATGATCCTCAGCAAACGTTCGGTGACTACAAAGATGCAACCGGGCATCGTGGTGTAGTGAGTTTGGCGAGCTTGCCGGTATCGATTTTAATCAACAGTTATGACTTGATGCGGATCCGCGGGATCGTCTCTGCGGATCGCTTTGTCAGCACTGTACAAGAAATGTTGGATATCGCCCGCAGTCTTGCCGATGGCGAAGTGGCACATATTCCGATGTTTGTTGGATTTCGTAATGCGGCACTCACCAACTTAGCGGAATTGGATACTAAATGGGGAAGCATTCGCCGTTATACGCCAAGCATTGCTGAATACGTACTTCAAGCGCCGGGTTTAATGGCCAAACGACGCAATAACGGTTTTATGTTGGAGTCGGGCTATGCGTTTGCGATCAACTTTGGTGACTTCCTCGAAGATGACGATTGGCCAGATGAAGTGATGGATGCGAATACCGATCAGCAAACCACGGAGCTCAACATCACTTTGTGTATGGCGCTTTGCTACCTCACAGAATATAAACCCTTTGTCGCGCCCGAGTGGGTCTGGCGCATTGATCCTTTTTCGCTGGATAACCGTCGGCAAGATTTTGGTTCAGTGGCCGAAACCAGCGATCCCATCGCGATAGGTGAACTCGATTTGGTGGACATCGAGCGTTGGAGCATGTTGGTCGATGATACGGATTCGAGCGGCATTCGTTTAGCCATGTCCCGCTTATATGCCGCGGCAAAACGTCCCAACACGCAAGGGGCGCTGGTGGATGCGATTATTGCGTTGCGAAATATTTTTGCTGCCAGTGATGACATGGAGCGCATTGAACCTGCTGCGCGTCATCTTGTGAATGCGCCGTTAGATATTTCTATGATTAGTGCACTCACAGAGGATTGGCAGGCGTTGCTGACGGGCGAGTTTTTTGAAGACCCAGAAACGATCAGCGAAAAGGTGAACGATTGTGTTCAGCTTTGCTTGGTCTGCCTGCATCATTTGTACTTACAACACCCTCATTTGATCAGTCGCGCGGATCGTCTTCAAGCACTCTGTGACTTAGCTGAAACTCAAACCAGTGACCGATAAAGACAGTATTTTGACAGGTTTGCCCTCATCCCTTTTCATCTTGGTTTATGCTTACTGTGTTGACCCAGCCACACTCTCAGTTAAGAAGTCGACAAGGAGAGGCTTTTGACCACACAAATTCTGATCACTGATGATTCCGCACTGGCGCGTAAGCAGCTCGCGCGAACCTTACCCAAAGATTTAGATGCTGAGGTGCACTTTGCCGAGAATGGCAAGGTGGCTTTAGATGTTTTAAACAGTCAGTCGATCGATATTATGTTCCTTGATTTAACCATGCCGGAATTGGATGGTTATCAAACCCTTGAAGCAATGCAATCTGCCGGGATGACAGTCCCCGTCGTGGTGGTGTCTGGGGATATTCAACCGCTCGCTCAGCAGCAAGTGCTTGAACGGGGCGCGAAAGACTTTGTTAAAAAGCCCATTAGCCGCGAGCGCGTTGAGGCATTGATTAAAGCCTATCTGCCCACCGCAACCGCCTCGGAAACGGAGCGCTCCCATGCACCGAAGGAGAAGCTGAGCCGGCGTGATATTTATATGGAAGTGGTCAACATTGCTATGGGGCAGGCGGCAGATAAACTCGCGCGTCATTGTGGCGTGTTTGTTCACATGCCCCTGCCGCAGGTTAATGTGTTTGAGGTGACTGAATTGACCATGACCATTCGCCACTTGGCACAGTCAGACACCATGAACGGCGTTTGCCAAGGTTTTAGTGGCGAAGGGATTGCTGGTGAAGCTTTAATGCTGATCAGCGATTCCAGTATCAGTGACATGATCGACTTGCTGGATTATCCCGATGATGGCTCGCTCGATAATGAACTCGAGCTGTTGGTCGATATTAGCAATATCTTGATTAGTGCCTTTTTGCGAGGGCTCGGTGAGCAAGCTGCGCTCGAGTTTTCGCAAAGCTATCCGGCATTAATGGGACAACATGTAGAGGCAGATCATTTGATAGCTGCGATGAAAGGCTCTTGGAAACGCACGGTGACCATTGAAGTGAGCTACCAGATCGATGGCACTGAGATTAAGTGCGATCTATTGCTGTTATTACTGGATGAATCGCTACCTTTGTTGGATGCGAAGCTGGCTTATCTGATGGACGAGGAGTAAGGCGATGACAGAAGATTTTGATCAATTCCATTGGATGCTCGATATGGTGCAACACATCGATATGGGACTGATTGTGTTAGACAAAGATTTCCAAATTCAGATGTGGAACGGCTTTATGGTTCACCACAGCGGCAAACACGCTAAGGATGTGCAAAATCGCACCTTATTCGAGGTGTTTCCGGAAATCAACGAGCCTTGGTTTCGCGCCAAATCACAGCCGGTGTTTGAGTTACGCTGCCGCAGCTTTATTGTCTGGCAGCAGCGCCCTTACTTGTTTCGTTGCCGTCACGTGCGTCCGATTACCGGTCAGCTTCCCTTTATGTATCAAAACGTCACTATGCACCCCATGGCCAATACACGCGGTGAGGTGAATCATATGTTTATTTCTATTCAAGATGTGACCAATGAAGCGTTAGCAAGTCAAACGCCCCGAGCTACCGCACCGACTCGAACTGCATCGTCATAACCTCGCTTAGTTTTGATCGTCACGGGGTGACGATGATAGGTGTTCCGGCTCGCAAAAAGCGTAGGTGCCACCAGATAGCGACTTTTTGGCGTAATACATCGCAGCGTCAGAGCAATTGAGCAGTTGTTCGACAGACTCCCCATGTTCAGGATAGCAAGCAATGCCAATACTGGCAGAGAGTCGTGCCTGTTGCCCGTCCCCTACGTCAAAGGGTTTATCTAGGCTGGCAATAATTTTGGTTGCCACGCGCGCTGCATCGTCTGGCTGACTGGTGTACTCGAGAATGACCGCAAATTCATCCCCACCGAGCCGTGCTAGTGTGTCGGAATTACGGATACTATGTCCCATTCGTTTGGTGGTTTCAATGAGCACACAGTCTCCCGCATCATGGCCGTAGGTATCATTTATTTTCTTAAAGCCATCAAGATCGATAAACAAAAGCGCAAAGTGAGCGCTTTGCTGACGAGCTTGAGCCATGACGACATCGGCGCGTTGTTTAAACGCAACACGGTTCAAGGCACCGGTTAAAGTGTCGGTATGCGCCATATGCTCGAACTGAAGATATAGACGTTTGGTCTCATTGATGTCTTGATGGGTGCCGGCCATCCGCAGCGGCTGGCGGTTTCGGTCCCACTCCATAATCTTGCCCTTCGCCAATACCCATACCCAAAACCCGTCCTTATGTAGCATGCGGAATTCACACTCATAAAAGGGATCATGGTCACTGAACGCTGCTTCTATCTCTTTCGATGCGCGGCTGAAATCGTCGCTATGACAGAGCTTTTTCCAAGTTTCAAAAGAAGCTGGGGTCAGCTCCTCTTTCTGGTAACCCAAGATTTCGGCCCAACGCTCATTGATGACCAGCTCCCCAGAGGGAATATGCCATTCCCACGTGCCCACATGGGTGCCGCGAATAATTTCATCGAGGCGACGTCGTTCGAGCTTAAGCTCGTATTCCGTCCGTCTGGATTTGCTCAGCACCAACCACATGACAGCAAGTCCAGCCCCTAGTAAAAAAATGATCAGCGAGGTAATGACGAGTTGATGGTCTTTTTGCTTTTCGATTTGCTCGGTTTGTGTTGCGACCATCTTTTCAAGTCGGTTCTGATAATGCCAGAGGGACTCTTGCGTGGCGCGGAAATCGCTAATATCGGCGATAATTGAGAAGAGTAATCTTGCCCCCTGATAGTCGATAGGCACCGACGAGACTTCTACGGTTCGGGAGGAGCCGTCCGCCGTACGATGGCGAAAAACAAAATAGTTTCGGTTTTCCAGTTTGGCGAGTTTGCGCTCTTCAGCAATAGCTTCTGGTGATAAATCATTGATATCACCAATGTTCATCTGCGTTAGTTTATCAATTGAATAGCCATAAAACCGACTGGCGGCAGGGTTAGCAGCTACAATCTCACCACTTTCTGGCACGATCAACATCATTACCAGCGTATTCTTTTCAAACATCTGATCAAATGGGTCGACTTGACTCTGTGGCGTGGCAAAGGCTATCGGCACAAGCAAGACGCTTAACAGAAACATCAACAACTGCTTCATCACAAGTGGTGCTCACAGCGCGTGGTCTAAATTTTAAGCGTAACATATAGGTTAATTTGTTGTGTGACAAATGTAACCTAATGCCGCTGAAACCCTTTGCATCACCGTGATTTGAAGCAGAGTGTGACACTCYTCAATATGTTAAGAAAATATTTTTATTGATAATGCTAACTGGGCTTTTCACAGTGCGGTTTTAAACGATGAGGCACTTTAGGAAGCGCCTTCACGCCTTTTTCTAGCGCTTGAATACGAGTGTCAGGCGATGGGTGGGTCGAGAGTAACTCTGGTGGCGCACCCTCTGAGGCTTCGGCCATGTTTTGCCATAAGGCGACACTCGCACTCGGGTCAAAGCCAGCTTGATGCATGAGCTGTAAGCCAATTTTGTCAGATTCAGACTCCTGCGCACGATTGTAGGGCAGTAAAATCCCTACTTGCACGCCAAGCCCTAAACCGGCCATAGCCATCGCAGCGTATGGGCTGTCAGACATTGACATACCTGTGATGGTGAGTCCCAGCGTGGCGAGTTGAGAGCGAGATAGGCGCTCGTTGCTGTGGTCAGCCAGTACATGTCCGATTTCATGTCCAATCACTGCCGCGAGTTGATCCGGGGTATCTGCCACATTGAGTAAACCCGTATAAACGCCCACTTTGCCCCCCGGTAGTGCAAAGGCATTGACTTGCTCGCTATCAAATACGACTACTTCCCATTCGGAGAAATCTGCCTGTGGGGGCACGACGGCCAAAATAGCATCGGTGACACATTGTACATAGGCATTGATGGCTTGGTCGGAACTAATCGGCTGAGATTGTTTCATCTCTTCGAAAGAGCGTTGACCAAGGTTGGCCATTTGGTCGCCGGAAAACAGTAATAGTTGATTGCGCCCGGTGGGAGAGTGTGCGCATGCTGAGAGCAATATCGTGAGGCTTGCTGACAAAAACACGGTTTTTGCGATGCGTAGCATGGGGGCTCCCTTTATGGTTATACTCGTTGATGATGACAAGCTGCTGAAAAAACTAACGTATAGTAATCAACTAGACGCCGTTTTCAATATCGGGCTTTCATGACATGTAGCTTGATCTCCACCCAACAGTATGACAAACATCCACAGCGACGATGAAAAATAGAGGCAAAGTGTGAGCATTTGGAAAAAAGCGATGTCATTAGAGGCTTTGAACGCTTCTTCGAGCAATACCCTGGTTGCTCACTTGGGCATAGAGTATACGGCATTTGATGAATCGAGCCTCACTGGGACCATGCCTGTGGCTCCCCATACCCATCAACCTTTAGGCATGTTGCATGGTGGCGCGTCTGTGGTGCTCGCAGAAACGCTGGGGTCGTTGGCGGCAAACATGTGTGTGCCCGAAGGTAAGTATTGTGTTGGGTTAGATATCAATGCCAATCACTTGCGTGCGATGCGAGAAGGGATAGTGACTGGCGTGGCAAGTCCTGTACATCTTGGGGCAACCACCCAGGTGTGGAATATCACTATTCACGATGAGCGAGGTCGAGACGTGTGTGTAAGCCGACTTACGATGGCGGTGCTCACCGATAAGCGCGCCGATAAATCGTTGGAGGATTGAGGGAGATGGTGGTTGATATCGAACACGGTAAGCTAATCGTTACCGCGCATGAAGTGGTGATCAAATTGCCCGCAATGAAATTGAGTATGCAGGTTCAATCTGATTCGTTACAGATGATTGCGGATGCCAATGTGTTGGTGGCTGATGCTGGCGATGTTCGTTGGTCACTGCCGTTAAGTGCMCAACATATTGCGTTRATCTCAGATATTACCGGTATTCAACCGCAATAACCTGACTGAAATGAACGGCATCTTCCTCTGGAGGTCGTGAGAAAGGCACACTGTGCAAGCGTTAATCATCACTTGCACAGTGTCGCGGATTGGACGCGTGGTTAACTGTGCGACGCGCTGACCTCGTAGCTGGTAAACTTGCGCACATTGATCACGCCTGTATCAAAGATCAGATACTGACCTTTGATCCCTTGTAACACACCACTGACTTCAGGGTGTTTATCAAAGTTATGCGAACTGATCTTGGTAGGGTGCTTAGTGACAGGGTAACTAAAGCTCAATGCATCCAGCTCGGCGGGCTGAACCGCATCGCTACCAAACTGCAGACGAATATCCGCGAGCTCCGATTCAATCGCTTGAGTAAGTCGCGCCGCTTCGGCGTGGAGATCGAGCTGACCATTGTCGCCCTTTAAGATCGCGCGCCAATTGGTTTTATCCGCGACATGTTGTGCAATGGCGACTTCAACCAGCCCAGAAATATGGCGTGTTTTTACCCGAAACAGCGGAAGAGCCTGTGTGGCGCCTTGATCGTGCCAGCGGGTTGGCATTTGGTTAGCGCGAGTAATCCCGACTTTTAACCCAGACGTGTTGGCCAGATAGACGATGTGGTCTGTCATGCAGAACTGCTCTCCCCATTCTGGCTCGCGACACGTCCCTTGTGCATAGTGGCAGGTTTCAGGTTTCATAATACACATGTCGCAGCGGGCGAGCTTTTTCATGCACGGATAACAATGGCCTTGCGAGTAACTCTTTTTTGTTTTTCGTCCACACGCATCGCAAAAGATATTGCCAGTGTGGGTCAGGGTAAGGGTTTGTCCGAGGAGAGGGTTGAGATGCAGCTCTTCGTCACCGACACGCAGAAAGTACTGTACCTCTGCGCCGGCTTCTGTGCGCATCTTATCTAAGGTTCCAATCACGACATTGCTCATTCTAGTTTTATTAAGAGCGGCAAGTGTAGCAAATGGCGTGCACGGACGTCAGGTGGGAAAACACAGGCCAGCAGCGACTCGCCTGTGTTTGGCTAATCGTTAGCCGAGGCGGTCTTCAACCATTTGTTGGTTGTCGGTGGCATGTTCACGGTACAGGCTCACCGAGACGACTAACACTTCTTCTTGTGTGTCTTCGTTAATTTGTTCAATCACGAAATAGTCTGCGTCTTGATCTTGAACGCCACGCTCTGCTAAACGCAGCACATCTTCTTGAATGTTTCCTTGGATCTCGATATTGGCGGTCTTCTCAAAATCCCCAAAATCGAGGGTGGATTTGGCAATCAATTCCGGCGCAGCAAATGCATTGAAAGAAAGTAGTGAAGCAAAAAGCATGGACATCGAGAGGATTTTTTTCATGACGCATCGTTAAGTCGGTGGATTTGCTGACAACCTAGCAAAATGGCGGCGGGAACGTTGTCAGCACTGCGTTAAAACTGAAAAATTCGTTATTTACTGGTGACGAATGACGCAATGATATCCGTTAGCGGGATGCGTCTTCTACATCATCGCTAAATATGTCGTCTTCCTCGAAGCCGGTCGCATTGCCAAGATAGTCGGCAAGCAGATCGTCATCGGTTGGGATCACGTGCTGTTGTAATGTATCCATGATGGTTCTCCTTGTGCTGCGCCTGTTTTCAAGGCTAAGCGGTTTCCCCTTTTAGTTTGCACATGGCAGTTAGCTGACTCAGGATGCCAGATGACAGTCAGGACCTTTTTGCCAACTGCCCACATTAAACGATTTAGATGGTTGATTGCCATCAGTGTATTCAGTCTATGGCGGCTCGATGTCAGTATTGTGACAAGTTAACCAAAGCGACTATGCGCTTTGAGTTAGCGTTGCGAAGCTGCTGGCTGAGTGAATTGAGCCACGACGGGACAATGGTCACTTAAGCGGTAACGCATCACGGTATGATAATCAAAGTGATGCTGGTAGCTATATTGCCACTGCTTGGCTAAAGGTTCACTGACTAAGATGTGATCCACCAAGCGGTTATACATAACTTGATTCCACGATTGGGTTCGATGGTTGTACCGTCTTGCCTTACAGCGTGCTCGGACAGACTCGGTGACGTTTATTAAATGGGGCGGTGTGGGGGACTTTTCAACCAGACGAGTCTGAAAGTCTCGCCAAACGGCATCATCGCTCTCACCAATGTAGCGATTAAAATCGCCCGCGACCACGACGTGTTCGCCCGCATGATGACGATCACTCACCCAATCGGCTAACACGCGCATCTGCTTGTTAAGTTTATCGCAGCTTCGGGTGCCTTGTGATTGATGAAAACAACCTGATTTCAGATGGACAGAGAGCATATGAAACGGCGCTTGGTCAGGGGGCGTAATAATCACGTAGGTGGCGTAGCGTAGCGCTGGGACACCAAAAAAGCTGGGTAACGCGATCGCGCGAAGATCTTTTGGATCCGAAACGGTCCATCCATTGCGTACCGCAATGCCAGTCAGTTGTTGACTATTGGGTTTATCGCGCAGCGCGGGGTAGCGGTCAGAAAAGTAATAAGTGTATTGATCGCTGGGTACAACCCGTGCGAGTGCCGCCGGACTATCGACTTCTTGAAACGCGAGCACGTCCGGCGAGAGCTGTTCAAAAACCGAGGCGAGTTGATGATAGTCTTCGTCACCACGATCTCCAGCGCGTTGATCGCCTTTTAGGGTTAACCATTCAAAGTTCCATGTTGCTATCGTCAGCGCAAAGCTCGGGCACGTTACCGCCCAAAGCAACACTACGATTCCAAACCGCAGGATCACAGTGGCGTAAACCTCAATGATGACTTCATAACTGTGATCTTACTTGAAGCCTGTAAGTCACATTTGATCGAACCCACAAAATGCGGACAAGGTTTGATTTTAACTAACAAAAGTCACAACAATTCATCACAACATTGATGACCTTGTACGCGTTTATTCCTCCGAATTTCTCTATTCGAAACTTCGATGATCTGTATCAACACAATGGCGACCCCACTTGCTATTAAATGCCACATCTTGTGTTGTTTGCTAGGTTTAAATCCAATATATGGTGATGGAGGGCATATGCCAGCGGTAATAAAGCGCGACGGAACACGCGTCTCATTTGATGCTGACCGGATTGTTCAAGCGGTAACTTGTGCGCGAGAATCGGCACAGCGTGCGCAGGGGACGCGTTCGTGTTCGTTATCGGATCAGGCGATTCGATCATTGGCCGATAAGATCGCAACCCAGTTCGCTGGCGAGAAAGAAGTGGATATCGACCACATTCAATATGCCGTGGAAGATGCGCTGATGTCTGGGCCGCATAAAGCGGTTGCACGTGCCTACATTGAGTATCGTCACGATCGCGATATTGCCCGTGAACGCCGTGGCCGATTGAATCACGAAGTGCAAGGCTTGGTGGGACAAACGAACACCGAGCTGTTGCACGAAAATGCCAACAAAGATAGCAAAGTGATCCCAACTCAGCGGGATCTGCTGGCTGGTATTGTCGCCAAGCACTATGCCAAACAACATATGCTACCCAGTGCGGTGGTACGTGCGCATGAATCGGGAGAAATCCATTATCACGATCTCGATTATGCGCCTTTCTTCCCGATGTTTAACTGTATGTTGATTGACTTGGCGGGCATGTTGCAAAAAGGCTTTAAGATGGGTAATGCGGAAATTGCGCCGCCAAAGTCCATCTCGACTGCAACCGCGGTAACGGCACAAATCATCGCGCAGGTGGCCAGTCATATTTATGGTGGTACCACGATCAATCGTATCGATGAAGTGTTGGCACCCTATGTCGAAGCCAGCTATCACAAACACCTAAAAGTGGCGCAAACTTGGTCCATTGCCAAGGCGGATCAATACGCCATGGCACGTACCGAGAAAGAGTGCTTTGATGCGTTTCAGTCGTTGGAGTATGAAGTGAACACCTTGCATACCGCCAATGGGCRGACGCCATTTGTAACGTTTGGCTTCGGACTCGGACAAAGCTGGGCCGCCCGTGCGGTGCAACKAGCCATCCTTGCCAATCGTATTGCGGGCTTGGGCGAAAATCGCAAAACGGCGGTTTTCCCTAAACTTGTGTTTTGTATTCGCGAAGGGCTCAACCGTCATCCTTCAGATCCGAATTACGACATCAAACAGCTTGCGTTGGAGTGTGCGTCCAAACGCATGTATCCCGATATTCTCAACTATGAGCAAGTCGTTCAGGTAACCGGTTCTTTTAAAACACCCATGGGATGCCGCAGCTTTTTAAGCGCCTATCAAGAAAATGGTGAGTGGGTCCACGAGGGACGCAATAACTTGGGGGTAGTCAGTGTTAATTTACCCCGATTGGCGATTGAGGCTGAAGGCGATGAAGAGACATTCTTTGCGCGCCTAGATGCCACGCTTAATATTGCCCGCCAAGCCTTGGATACCCGTATTGCACGTTTTAAAGGGGTGAAGGCCCGTGTTGCGCCGATTTTGTACATGGAAGGGGCCTGTGGCGTACGTCTTAATGCGGATGATGACGTGAGCGAGATTTTTAAAAACGGTCGCGCATCTGTCTCCTTAGGGTATATCGGATTGCATGAGACCATCAATGCTCTATACGGCAGTGAGCCTCATCTTTACGACAGCGTGATTAAACAGAAAAAAGCCAAGGCAATAGTCGCGTATTTACATGATGCGACGGAGCGCTGGAAAGAAGAAACGGGCTACGGCTTTAGTTTGTACAGCACACCGAGTGAAAACCTGTGCAGTCGTTTTTGCCAACTCGATACCAAAGCCTTTGGAATGATTGAAGGGGTCACAGATAAAGGCTACTACACCAACAGCTTCCACTTAGACGTGGAAAAGCAGGTGACGCCCTACGATAAGATTGATTTTGAAATGGATTATCCACGCTTGGCAAACGGCGGATTTATTTGTTATGGCGAGTACCCCAACATGCAGCACAACATCGAAGCGCTCGAAAATGTTTGGGACTATAGCTACACACGTGTGCCTTACTATGGGACCAATACGCCTATTGATGAGTGTTACGAGTGTGGATTCACAGGGGAATTTGATTGCACCAGTAAAGGATTTACCTGCCCTGCATGCGGCAACCATGATCCCGCCAAAGTATCGGTCACGCGCCGTGTCTGCGGTTACTTGGGCAGTCCTGATACGCGGCCATTTAATCCGGGTAAACAACAAGAAGTGATTCGTCGCGTCAAACACATGTAGGAGAGGGGCGTGAACTACCACAAATACATTCCTATTGATGTCGTGAATGGTCCCGGCACACGGTGCACATTGTTTGTCTCGGGTTGTGAGCATCAGTGTCGTGGTTGTTACAATAAATCAACATGGTCGCTTACCAGCGGCCATCCATTCACGGATTTAATGTGTGAGAAAATCATGCGCGATCTCACGGATACGCGTATTCCAAGGCGTGGCTTATCACTGAGTGGTGGTGACCCCCTGCATCCTGCCAATCTCACCAGTGTAAAATTATTGTTACAAAAGGTGGGCAAGCATGCACCAGACAAGGATGTTTGGCTATGGAGTGGTTATACCTTGGCGGATCTCTCGCCGGAACAACAAGCAATATTGGCTTACGTTGATGTGCTGATTGATGGGAAGTTTATACAATCTCGCGCCGATCCTAACTTGGTCTGGCGAGGGAGTGACAACCAATGCGTACACTTTTTGTCCGAGCGAGCCCAGCAGTGGCAAGAGAATCAGCGCTGAGAGGTTGCCAATTTTCCCGCATGGGGTAGGGTATTACGTATCTTGAGCATCCAGGCCTAAAAGGACGTAATACTATGTTAGATCTGCTCTCGCCTGCCCAGCAGGATCCGATCCTCTCTTTGTCATTGGCATTTCGTGACGATCCTCGTGAGCACAAAATGGATTTGGGCATTGGTGTATATCGTGACAGTCACGGGCAAACACCGATTATGCAAGCGGTTAAAACCGCGCAGCAATCATTGGCGCAAAGCCAGCAAACCAAAGCCTATGTTGGCCTTGCTGGCAATGAAAACTTCAACCAAGCCATGGTTGATCTACTGCTGAAGGGTACGGATGCTTACCATCGCTGTGCCGCAGTACAAACCCCGGGTGCGAGCGGTGCGTTGCGGATGCTGGCTGACTTGATGCATCTCGCCAAGCCGGTGACCACGGTATGGCTTACTGACCCAAGCTATGTGAACCACAAACCTGTCATGGAAGCGGCAGGCCTAACGGTCAAGTTCTACCCGTATTTCAATCGAGACACCAAGATGGTGGATACCGATGCCATGCTGAATGCATTGTCTCAAGCCGGCGCTGACGACGTGGTGTTACTGCATGGCTGTTGCCATAACCCAACGGGAGCGGACATTAGCCTGAAAGAGTGGGAAGCCATCACTGAGTTGGCTAATCGTAATGGCTTTACCCCGTTTGTGGATATTGCGTATCAAGGATTTGGGGATGGCGTAGATGAAGATGCGCGTGGTCTACGTGTGTTAGCCGATAACGTTGAAGAGATGCTGATTGCCACCTCTTGCTCGAAAAGCTTTGGCCTCTATCGTGAGCGTACCGGTGCTGCCATTGTCGTGGGGAAATCCGCCAAGGAAGCGCAAAATGCCAAAGGGCGTATTTTGCAACTGGCGCGCAGCACCTACACCATGCCACCGGATCATGGGGCGGCGATCGTCGAAACCATTCTCACTGACGACGCCCTCACGAAGCAGTGGCGCGAAGAAATCGAAACGATGAACACGCGCATTAACCGCCTGCGTGAAGGCCTAACGGCAGCGTTACGCGCTCGAACCGGTGATGGCTACTTTGACTTTATTCAACAGCACCGCGGGATGTTCTCTGTCTTGGGATTGAGCACAGAGCAAGTCAACCAACTGCGTGATAAGCATGGCGTGTATGCGGTTGGAGATAGCCGCATCAATATTGCCGGCTTAGCGGAGCGCCATATTGATACATTGGCCGATGCGCTGGTGGACGTAACGCGCTCTTAATTTAGCGCGGGTTGTATAACGGAAGAGGGCTTTTAGCGCATATTGCTAGGCCCTCTTTTTTGTCAGTGTAAAACGCGCATGCGGACGTAGAAAAAGGTGCGCCCTTGAGGAAGACAAGGGCGCAAGCTGGTTCATGTGGATGGGGGATAATGAACTAGCTTAAATCGACATCTTTAYAGCCAAAGAAGTATGTCGCGAGAAAGCCAACCACATAAGCGATAAGCAGTCCGGCAACAAAAATCAGCATGCCCGGGAAAATGCCGCTATCTGACGTCATCAACGGAATGGCTACGATACCGGAAGGGCCGAATACTGTGTTCAAGCCAACCGGCAGACCTAAGTACGACACCAGACCGATAAAAAATCCGCCGGCTGCGCCACCAATACATGCTGTCACAAAGGGCTTCACGCGAGGTAAGGTCACGCCATAAATTAGTGGTTCACCAATACCGAGCAGACCAGGAATAATTGCGCCTCTCACTTGGGTGCGCAGTAGCGCATCTTTCTTCGCTTTGAAATACAGCGCCATGGATGCACCCACTTGGCCACCACCCGCCATCGCGAGAATAGGGAACAGCGAATTAAAGCCTTGGGCCTCCATCAACGCGAAGTACACAGGGACGAATCCTTGGTGAATGCCGAATACCACAGAAATCAGGAACACGCCGGCTAAAACCGCAGCACCTAACGGGTTATCGTTTAAGTTAAGGAACAGCCAAGACATTGCTTTGAATAGCTCGCCACCGATCGGCATGATCAACAAGAAGGTCACCGCACCCATGATAAATAGGGTAATGAGCGAGGTTAAAATCATGTCGAGATCGTCTGGCATGTATTTGCGAACCTGACGTTCTACTTGCGCACCGACAATGGCTGCGATCAATACGCCAATAATATTGCCGCGAGGATCGATCGTCATGCCAAAAAACTCACTCATGCCCGAGTAGATGCCCGAGCTGGCGTCGGGGTCATAGCCCAACACAAACAAAGACGCGAGAATGGCACCATTGACGCCTGAACCACCAAACGCTTGCTGGGCGTTGTAGCCGAGTAAGATACTCAGAAACGCGAACAAGCCTTTGCCAAATACTTGCATATACGCGATCAAATCGACCACAAACGGACTCGGGGTTTGGCCCAGTACAAACATCTGCTCTAACAAGGTCGCAAAACCAAGTAGCAAGCCCGCGGCAATAAAGCCGGGGATCAGTGGCGTGAATATGGTGGCAAACTTACTCAGAAAGCGTTGAATAGCGCTGGTTTGTTTGCTTTTTAGCTGTTGTTTTTGCTCGGCCGCCAATGTAGACAGATCTGGCTGCGTCTCAGCTGACGCTTCGTCACCACTGACGGTCAAGGATTCAAGAAGTTGATTCATCATCTCTGCGGCTTGCTGTGCTTTACCGGGGCCGAGAATAATTTGAAACTGCTCATTGCTCTCGACCACCCCCATAACGCCGGGGATTTTTTTGAGAACAGACTGGTCAGCCAAGCTGTTATTGGCAAGGGATAACCGTAGTCTTGTCATACAGTTGCCACATCGACTGATATTGCTGCTCCCTCCAACGGCGGACAGCAGTTGCGCGACGGTATTGGCAGTGATTTTGGCCATGGGGGCGATCCTCTGGAGCTAAAAATAGTTAATCACGATGGAGGGCTGCACGAATAAAACCGTTGTGCTCGGTGAGGCGAGTTTTTGCTTGCTCGGCATCCAAATCGGCCAAAATCATCAAGATGGCGGTTTTGCAATGACGATCGCATGCGCAGAGGGCCTGTTCAGCCACCGCTTTTGAGGCGCCGGTTGCCTCCACCACAATATTGATTTGGCGTTGGATCAGTTTGGCGTTAGTGGCTTCAACATCAACCATCAGGTTACCAAACACTTTACCGCTGCGGWTCATTGCTCCAGATGTCAACATATTGAGGACGAGCTTTTGCGCGGTACCGGCTTTCATGCGCGAAGAGCCGGTGACGACTTCAGGCCCCACGATGGGCAGAATGGCAACATCTGCCGACTCAGCCATTTGGCAATGAGGATTACAAGCAATCGATGCTGTCATGGCGCCAATGGTTTTCGCATAGGCTAATCCGCCGAGTACATAGGGTGTACGACCGCTCGCCGCAATGCCGACAACCACATCTTTATCGGTTAGGTTGAGTGAGCGTAAATCGTCTTGGCCTAGTTGCTCGTTATCTTCAGCGTTTTCCACCGCCTTTAAAATAGCTTGATGGYCACCCGCGATAAGCCCAATGACTTATCCGGATGTGTGCCATAGGTKGGAGGACATTCGCTGGCATCCAAGATGCCCAAGCGGCCAGATGTTCCCGCACCCATGTAGATTAAGCGTCCGCCGTGTGCAAATGCATGCGTAATTGCATCCACCACTTGCGCAATTTGTGGCAAGACGGCTTTCACCGCAAGCGCCACTTTTTGGTCTWCATCGTTGATCACCTGTAGCATTTCGACCGTTGAAAGTGTGTCTATCTCTGCACTGGCCGGGTTGCGGCTTTCTGTGACCAATCCGCTTAAATCAATTGTCATGCTTTGTTCTCACATCAGCTGTTATTTGACGGCGATTCTATGGAATAAAATATTCCAATATAGTGATCAAAATCACTGTTATGGTTATTCTTTATACACGGTTATTCTGGAATAATGTCGATAATACTTGGGG